>JAVERH010000056.1:0-12209 GCA_034007245.1 Coriobacteriia bacterium
GCGTTACCGGACAAGATGTTCGCACCCTCGAAGTTGCCTCGCCCGGTAACGCCGTATGCGGCCATGAAGAGTCGGGCGTCCTCCTGCGGATCGGCCGAGTGACCGTCGAGTGCAGCGGTGATCTCCTCGGGCGTCCATACGAAGTAGCGCCCCTCCTCCCCCTCGGAGTCGGCGTCCTGCGCCGAGTAAAAACCGCCTGCCGGGTCCCGCATCTCGCGGGCAACGTAGTCGAGGGTCTCCTCGGTGATGCGCCGGTAGAGCTTGTCGCCAGTGACCTGCCAGGCGTGCAGGTAAACGCGCGCGAGTTGCGCATTGTCGTAGAGCATCTTCTCGAAATGTGGCACGAGCCAGACAGCGTCCGTGGCGTAGCGATGAAAACCTCCGCCGAGCTGGTCATATATCCCCCCACGCGCCATCGCGTCGAGCGTGCTGGTGACCATCTCCAGGAGCCACACATCACCGGTGCTCAGGTATCGACGCAGAACGAACTCCAGGACCGCCGGCTGGGGGAATTTCGGGGCGTCGCCCCATCCGCCATTGGTACGGTCGAACGCACGCGACAGTCCGGCTACGGCGATATCAAGCACTTCGGGACCGAACGAACCACCTGGTGTGTGCGCCGTCGCTCCGCCCTGGACGAGTACGGCAGTCAACCGGACCCCGGCGTCGACGATCTCGTCGCGCTGTGTCTCCCACAACTCCGCGATACGCTCGAGTACCTGAATGAACGACATCATGCCATGGCGTGGCGTGTCCGGGAAGTAGGTCCCACCATAGAACGGCTCACGATCGGGCGTTAAGAAGACGCTCATCGGCCACCCTCCACGCTCGGTCATCGCCTGGATCGCCTTCATGTAGATGGCGTCCACATCGGGCCGCTCCTCACGATCGACCTTGACCGACACGAAGTGCTCGTTCATCAGTGCAGCCGTTGCCTCATCCTCGAAGCTCTCGTGCTCCATGACATGGCACCAGTGGCATGCCGAGTAACCCACACTGAGAAAGATAGGCTTGTCTTCTCGGCGCGCCTTCTCAAACGCCTCCTCGCCCCACGGGAACCAGTCGACGGGGTTGTCCGCGTGCTGGCGAAGATACGGGCTCGTCTCCGATACCAGGCGATTGGACATGGCCCTCCTTCAGGACGTGACACACCGGTATGTCGTGCTTTTGTGGATACCCGACACCGGAGGGGCAGTACCCGCGGGCTTGGGCTGGAGTGGGGATATACCGAGCAGCACCCCCAACCAGAGGAGTCCCGACCTATGGCCCACACGTACTCGGAGAGGCGACTCCGGAAGCTCCAGCGCGACACACTGGGGTACTTCATCGCCGAAGCGAACCCGGACAACGGACTCGTGCGTGACACGACGCGACCAGGCTCCCACTGCAGCATCGCGGCCGTAGGCCTCGGTTTGGCCGCATACACCGTCGGTGCCGAGAACGGATACCTCTCCCGCCCGGATGCGACCGCCCGCGTGCTCACCACGCTGAGGTTCTTCCGCGACTCCCCGCAAGGCACCGAACCGAACGCCACCGGCTACAGGGGCTTCTACTACCACTTCCTCTATATGGACACCGGCCGCCGGGCATGGGAGTCAGAACTCTCCACCATCGACTCCACGTTCCTGATAGCGGGTGCGCTCGCATGCGGCGCATACTTCGACCTCGACACACCCGCGGAACGTGAGATACGCGATCTCGCCGACGAGCTCTACGCACGCGTCGACTGGGACTGGGCACGCAACGGCAGCACCGCTGTCACACATGGCTGGAAGCCCGAGACAGGGTTCCTGCGGTATCACTGGACCGGATACAACGAGGCCCTGCTGCTCTACGTGCTCGGCCTCGGGTCGCCGACTCACCCTCTTCCACCCTCGAGCTACAAGGCATGGCTTCGCACCTATAAGTGGAAGAAGCTCTATGGTCAGGAGTTCATCTACGGCGGCCCGCTCTTCGTCCACCAGCTCTCGCATGCATGGGTGGACTTCCGCGGTATCCAGGACGAGTACACGCGCTCGCGCGGTATCGACTACTTCGAGAACAGTCGTCGGGCGACCTACGTGCAGCGCAGCTACGCCATCCGCAACCCGCGAGACTTCAAGGGCTACAGCGAGGATATCTGGGGCATCACCGCCAGTGATGGCCCCGGACCCGCGATGCTGTACATCGATGGCCGCGAACGACACTTCCTGGACTATCGTGCGCGTGCAGTCCCATGGGGCCCTGACGATGGCACGATCGCTCCGTGGGCTGCGATCGCCTCACTGCCGTTCGCACCGGAGATCGTGCTACCAGCGATCGAGGCGTTCCACAAACAGTATCCCAGCATGGAAAGCGTGTACGGCTTCAAGTGCAGTTTCAACCCCACCTACGACGCTGCCGGTGATGGGTGCGGCTGGATATCGAAGGGATACTACGGGTTGGACCAGGGCCCGATCGTGATGATGATCGAGAACCACCTCACCGGATGGTTCTGGGAGTTGATGAAGCGGTGCGGACCCCTGGTCGAGGGCCTTCAGCGGGCGGGGTTCCGGGGAGGCTGGATAGCGGGATGAATGCTCACGATGAAGAGCCCGGTCTCCTGGGTACTTATGTCGATGCACTAGACTGACCTGCGGGGATCGCCACTGTCTACGAGAAGGAAGGCGGTGCGCACGTACCTCGCCAAAGCAAGCGCACTCGACTCACCTCCCGTCGATACCAGACAGTTCGTGCTCAGATAGAGCCCAGACGTTCGGGTACACACCAGGGGTAGACGACGTCGTTTGATGGAGGCCTCATGAGACCCGACATGGTTCCAGGCGCGAGCTTCCCCGACTACGAACTGCGAGACCACCGCAACCAGCCACAACGACTGTCCAGCCTCCAGGGTGATGATCCGCTCATCCTCACACTGCTAAGGGGTCACTTCTGCCCCAAGGACCGGCAACAACTCTACGACCTCGTCGAGTTCAGCCAGAAGCTCGATGTGGGCTACGCGAGACTGGTCACGATCACGACTGACTCACTCATGGAGATCAACGAGCTGCGGGCCGGTGTCGGCGCCCACTGGACGTTCCTTCACGACCCAAGACGGACCCTGGCAGACGACCTCGATATCGCCGAATACACCGACTCCATGCATAGACCGATGATCCCCTACACGATCGTGCTAAAGCCCGGCCTGGTGATACACACCATCTACAACGGCTACTGGTACTGGGGACGCCCGACCATCCATGAGCTTCACGTCGACCTTCGTGATATCACCGCCGAGATACGCACCGACTACGCCATCGACACCCCCGGGCTACAGGCACAGTGGAAGTCAGGCGACAGATCGAGCTTCTGGCCATACGGTAAGACCCTCGGGGAGGTCTTCGCCCATGTCGACTGATACCACCCGCCGCCTTGGCGCACTACTGCGTGAAGTCGCCGACGCCCACCATGATGCCTTTGCTGCGAGTGGTGGCGAGGACCCCGAATGGCCGCTATGGTATGCGACCCGGATGATGCCCCGTCTCGCGGGGACCGAGTTCCTGCCTTCGGTGAGCGCGGATACGTTGCCGTGGCTCTCCATCGAGCAGATGAGCGATGCGGACCGACTTGCGAGCGAGGAGTTCGGAATCACGCTCCTGCAGATGATGGAGCATGCGGGCTCCGCTCTCGCCGAGGTCGTGATGCGGGTCTCCAGCGAAGGCAAGGTCACGATACTTGCAGGCGATGGCAACAATGGAGGTGGCGGTCTGTGCGCCGCGCGCCATCTCGTTGCGAGAGGTCGCGATGTCGAGATCGTGCTCGCATCAAACCACCTGAACGATGCGGGACAGCATCAGCTTGCCACGTTGGCAGAGATGGGAGTCGTGCCGTCAGACCACCCGACCGGCGATATCGCCGTCGACGCCCTCGTGGGCTACGGCCTCTCGGGAGCGCTTCGAGGACGTGTGGCAGAGCTCGCGACCTGGGCCAACAGCCACACGCCGATATCGCTCGACTTCCCCTCAGGGCATAGCTTTCCAGGCGCAGTCCGGTCCGTTGCCACTGTCACTTTGGCACTCCCTAAAGAGGGACTGCGCACACTGTCCCCGCTCTATCTCGCAGATGTCGGACTACCACGCGCACTCTGGAAGCAGATGGGCCTGGACCCCGGTACGCCTTTCGCCGAGGGTCATCTCGTGCAGGTGGAGCCGTGACCACGACCGATGCCGGAAAGCAGCTGGCGGCCTTGGCGGCCCTCGCCTACCTCCACCCCGACACCGTCCTCGGTGTCGGCACTGGGAGCACCGTAGCCCGCTTCATCGATGTCATTGGCACAAGCGACGTGCCTGTCAGGCGCGCCGTTGCGACCTCACTCGACACCGCACAGCACCTGCGTCTCATCGGCATCGAACCCATCCCACTCGAGTCAGCCGACGAGCCCCTGCTGCTCTATGTCGACGGCGCCGATGAGATCGACCACATCGGCCGGGCGATCAAGGGTGGAGGTGGCGCTCACGCGTGCGAGAAGCGCGTGGCTTCTGCCTCCATCACGTGGGTATGCATAGTCGATGAAAGCAAGCTGGTGGACCGGCTTGGCATCCATGCACCGATTCCGCTCGAGGTGGAGTCCCACGCGCTTGCCGATATAGCGGCTGCCGTGATGGCGCTTGGTGGCTCGCCCGAGCTGCGCGCAAGAAGCGTGTCGGACTCAGGGAATCCGCTCGTGGACATCCGGGGTCTCGACATGTCCGACCCTCTCCATATGGAGGACGCCCTGGATGCGATCCCCGGTGTCATCGCATGCGGGATCTTCGCTCGCCGACGGGCCGACACGATCCTCGTCGGTCATGAAGACGGCTCCGTGCTCACGCTCGTTCCCAGCGATCCGGAACGCGATCGATGATCCGCGCGACCCCGCCTACCGTCGCCAGGGATGGGCGGCCTGCCGCCGGGCCCACACGAGCTGACCATCCACGAGCTCGACAACCGTTCTCCAACTCGTCGCACAGTCATCGACCACACCGAATCGCGTAGCGCTCGCAGCACGCAGGCTCGCGAATATCGGAGATGCAACCGCAATCCCCTGCAAGACCGTCTGTGCCCGGTCGATGAGGGCCACTGCCTCAGTGTCATCTATGGAGTCAGACGGCCGAACGACGGCGTCACAGTACAGGGTTCCGCCCCGTCGGTGGATCCACACACCGTCGTACTGGAACCCAGGACCCTCAAGAAGTGCGCCGACCGCGATGTTCATATGTGTGGACTCCGGGTCGCGCAACTGAAAGGTATCGTGCACCGGTATCCTCACGTTTGGCCAACAGTGATCATCCAGCCTGTCCTGCGCTCAGGTTTTTCGCTACCACTCTCTGACTGACCGGCTACTTCTTCTTCCTGCCGAGAGACAGCTTCATCGTGAGGATACGGTCGCTCGAGAAGACCCGCGCTGCGATCGTCACGAAGACAGCAAACCACACGAGCTGATAGCCGATCCCCCACCAGACGATCCCATAGTTGCCGAGAAACAGGTTGGGACCGGTGATGAACGGATAGGTGAACGGGATCGCGAGCACGGCGTAGCGCGCAGCGTCCGGAAGCACCGAGAGATCGAGGAAGAGCGTCAGGAAGTACGGGATAAGCAGGAGCACCATAAGCGGCATGATGAGCGTTCCGACGGCCTTCACGTTCTCCGCAAAGGCGCCGAGGATGATCGCAATCGCCAGTGCGGTGAGGATGCTCGCAAAGAGTGTGAGGCCGAGCAGTAGATAGTCGCTCGTGCTGAAGGTAAGGCCGAGCTGTCGCATCGCAGCCTCGGATGCCTGAAGTGCCGCCTCGGACTCCACGCCACCGCCGAGTCCGGTCTTGATACCGCTCATGTACTTGGACATGCCGAACATGTACGCGCCTGCCGCCAGCAGTGCGATCAGTCCGGCAGCCACCATCTTAGACGTGACGATGCTCGTCCGGCTCACCGGATATGAGAGCAGCGTCTCGAGGGTCTTGTTCTCCTTCTCGGTCGCCACCGCTGTGGCGATCATCTGTGCAGCGAAGACGATGACGAGGAACAGTACGATCGGGATGAACATCGTCTGCTGGCTGACAAAGCTCATCACGGCCATAGCCGGCGCCTCGGCAGTCTTGTCTCCTACCATGACGTGCTCGGAGCGTATGACCGGACGCTGTAGTGGGGCAGCCGGAACGTCCGGCGCGGCCTCTGTCGCAATAGCGGCCGCAACCGTCGAATTGACGAGTTCAAGCGCCCCTTCGAGCGCCTCGATCTCCTCGTTGCCCACGAACGAGAAGTGCCGGATCCGCGCCCACGACTCGACCTGCTGCTGCTCCCCGGCCGCAAGCGCTGCTGAGAATCCGGCGGGGATCTCAAGGGCGATAGTGGCATCGGCATCTTCGAGCACCCGGGCGGCACTGGAGTCATCGATTACCGTGGTGGTGACCACAGGCTCCAGCCCTGCCTGCTCGAGAGCTGCCATCACTGCACCCGAGAACGCGCCGCCATCGTGGTCAGCCACGACGACGTTGATGTTGGTCTCGACCTCCGCGCTCACCGAAGAGAGCGTCTGACCGAGCCCCGCGAACATCAGAACGACTACCACGAACGGCAGCAGCGTCTGCAAAGTAAGGAGCTCACTGAGCTCCTTCTTCAGAAGGATCAAGAAGCGCCTCATCACATGACCTCCTTGCCGTCGTGAGCTATTTGAGCGAAGACCTGCTCGAGGTTCTCGGCGTCGTACCGCTCTTTGAGCTCAGCAGGGGTGCCCGTGGCGTGGATCCGACCGGCGGCGATCATGGCGACGCGATCGGACAGATACTCGATCTCGAGCATGTTGTGGCTGGAGAGCAACACCGACATGCCACCGCGGGCCATCTCCTTGATCCGCTCTCTCAGCTCGATCGCGTTGATCACGTCGAGTCCGCTGGTCGGCTCATCGAGTATCGCGAGTGCCGGCTCGGTCATGACGGTTCGCGCGAGAAGCAGCTTTCGCGTCATACCCTTTGAGTACGAGCCGAGCTTATCGTCGAGTCGATCGCCAAGGCCGGAGACCTTGCGCCCCACCTCGATCGCCCTGGCCATTCGCTCCCGGTCGTCGAAGAAGATACCGGCAACGAACTTGAGGTAGTCGATCGCCTTCATGTTCTTGTACGCCCCCGCCTCCTCCGGGAGGTAGGAGATCTGCTCCCGCATGCTATCGGGATCGGCGACGGCATCATAGCCGTTTGCCAGGATCTCTCCGGACGTCGGCTTCAGGATCGTGGCGACCATCCTGAGAGTCGTCGTCTTCCCGGCGCCATTCGGGCCTATGAGCGCGAATATCTCCCCCGGCGCGACTTCGAAGTCGATGCCACGAACGGCTTCAAGATCACCGTAGCGCTTGGCGAGTGCGCGGACCTGCAGCACGGGCTGTACAGGTGATGTCATGCGAGTCCCCCCTCGTGTCGGACTGACGCGCCCGTCGAACCGGGATCTATCGACAGGCCTCGCTCTTGCGAGAACCCGGCCCTGAACCTCTCGGAAGTGCGTACTCCAGGCAGCTTTATCACAAGCGTCGAGCCTCACAGAACAGACGAATTAGAGTATCAGTGCACCCGAGTGTAGCGTCTCTTATAGCGATTGTAACTTGGCCCGGCCAACAGAAACCAAGCCCCTGCTCGGCACTACCTGCTCGAAGATGGCACGACACGCACACACGCTGATGCTTCCAGTCCACCATCACCTATCCCTATGAGGAGTCAGACCCGGTACTTGCGTCACCATACCTATAGGGGTATGCTCCCCATCGTACGTTTCGATATGTATCGAACTATAGTGAGGTGGGTGCACGTGAAGACGGATCATCTCGTGGTACTGCTCGGGCTGGCCGGGTTCATCGTCATGGCAGATAACTGGGTGGTATCGCCAATCCTGCCCGCAATCGCCAAGAGTCTCGATGTCCCGGCGACATCGGCAGGGATATTGATCGCCGCATACATGTTGCCCTTCGGGTTGTTCCAGCTCATCTTCGGTCCGCTAGCGGACCGGTTTGGCAAATCCCGCATCGTGCTGGGCACCCTGGCGGTCTTCACACTCGCGACCGCCGTCTGTGCCACTGGCACGACACTCACCAGCCTGGCCATCTTCCGCGCGCTCACGGGCGTGTTCGCCGCAGCGACCATGCCGATCTCCCTCGCACTCATCGCAGACGCCGTCCCCATAGAACGTCGGCATCAGGCGGTCGGTTCGTTCATGGGAATCTCGTTTCTGGGGCAGGCGCTCTCCATGGGTATCGGCGGAGCCATCGCCTACTTCGTGGATTGGCGCGGCGTCTTCATCGTCTATGCGATCTTCTCGGCGATCATCACCGTCGTGCTATGGCGTGGGTTAGCAGAGGTGCGCAAGCACGAGACCCGCGACCCGCAGGCCGAGTTCCTCAAACCGTACGGCCGACTGCTTCGCCACGGCGCGAGCGCCCGAACGTACGCGATCATCGCGGCTGAGGGTGTCTTCCTACTTGGTAGCTTCAGCTATCTGGGAACCGTGTTGGCCGAACGCTACGACCTGTCGTTTCTGGCGATCGGCGGCGTGATGACCGCCTTCGGAGTCGCGGCTGTGATCGGCGGCCGCGTCAGTGGCGTGATAGCCGGCCGACTCGGCCTCCGCAACACAGTGGTACTCGGCCTTATGCTCACAGCGGCGGCGGACGTACTTGTACTTGTCGGCGCACGGAGCCTGCCGCTCACAGGCATCGGCATCTTCATGCTGGGCTTCGGCTTCATGACCGCACATTCGACACTGCTCACGATCGCCACGGAGTTCGCGGCCAGGGCACGCGGCGCCGCCATGTCACTCGTGACATTCAGCTTCATGCTGGGTGGAGCCGCCGGCACCGGACTGGGCGGACGGTTGATCGAAGCGACTTCGCTCGATCGCTTCTACCTGGTGTACGCAGTCGGTCTCGGCCTACTCGCCCTGCTCTCGCTGCCGGCTCTCAGCGCCGCTGCAAGCAGCCGTCCTACCACTGAGGGCACTGCGTAGGTCTTCTGGACAAGCCCCACGGAGGCTGATTGCGCGAGCGGACTCATGCGAATGTACTTCGACATGTATCGAACCAAGAGGTGATCATGACTACTCTTGCGACCACATATCTTACCGAGGCAGGGATCGACGCAGTACTGAAGGCACTCGCAAGGAGGGTACGTGGATCTACTACAGAATCCACCGGGAACTCCCCGACGAGATATCCCACGCGATGCGGATGCTATAGCAGTCCGGCGGCGGTCCCTGCAAGGGGCAAGCTTCCGTCTCAAGGTTCGATTGTATTCGAAGTATGCGGTATGAAGAGAAGGAGCTAGAAATGATCATCAAGATACTGGGTCCGGGCTGCACGAACTGCCAGCAGCTTGAGCAGCGAGCGCGTCAGGCCGTCGAGGATCTCGGCGTAGATGCCGAGATCCTCGAGGTCACCGACTACGCCGACATAATGGCATTCGGGATCATGTCAACTCCCGCGCTTGTCGTAAACGGCGAGATCCGGATCGCGGGACGCGTTCCATCGACGGACGAAATCGCGTCCATCCTATCGAAGAGCCTCTCATGAGCGCGATCGGAAGCATTTTCGGCTGGCTCAATGACGCACTGCTGAAGATGACGTGGCTCAACGAGCTTGTCGGCATGTTCGTCGAAAAGACTCTTGGCCTCTCGCTCGCCGACCGTGTGGGCTCGAGTGTGCAGTTCTATGTGTACGACACGATCAAGATATTCGTGCTTTTGTCGGTACTGATCTTCACGATCTCGTATATCCAGAGCTACTTCCCACCCGAGCGCACACGCAAGATCCTCGGCAGGTTCTCCGGCGTCGGTGGCAACATCCTGGGAGCGCTCCTTGGCACGATCACGCCGTTTTGTTCATGCTCGTCCATCCCGCTGTTCATCGGGTTCACCTCGGCCGGGTTGCCTATCGGTGTGACGTTCTCGTTCCTTATCTCGTCGCCACTGGTGGATCTTGCCTCGGTCATCTTGCTCGCCAGCATCTTCAACTGGAAGATCGCGATCGCCTACGT
This sequence comes from Coriobacteriia bacterium, assembly GCA_034007245.1. Lineage (GTDB taxonomy): Bacteria > Actinomycetota > Coriobacteriia > Anaerosomatales > Anaerosomataceae > Anaerosoma. Next base: position 10,009 of record JAVERH010000056.1, read on the forward strand.
GGTCGTCGGACTGGTCCTCGCAGTCATCGGCGGGTCAGCGATCAGTGCGCTCAAACTCGAACGATTCGTGGAGCCCTTCGTGTTCGGAACACATCTTGCCGAGGCCGACCTGCCTGAGATGACGGGACGCGAGCGCCGTGCATTTGCCATTCGGGCGGTCGGTGACATCATCAAGAAGGTCTGGCTCTATATCCTTATCGGTGTGGGCATCGGCGCAGCCATCCATGGCTGGATTCCACAGGGGTTCATCTCCACAGTGCTCGGTGACAAGAATCCCTTCTCGGTACTCATCGCGACCGTGGTGGGCGTGCCGATGTATGCGGACATCTTCGGCACACTGCCGATTGCCGAGGCGCTTGTGGGCAAGGGTGTGGGTATCGGAACCGTACTTGCCTTCATGATGGCCGTCACCGCACTCTCACTCCCATCGCTTGTCCTGCTGAAGAGAGTCGTGAAGTGGCCGCTCCTTGCAACGTTCTTCGCCATCGTGGTCACCGGCATCCTCATCATCGGGTACTCGTTCAATACCTTCGGCGGATGGCTCGTGTAGGTGTCGCACAACGCACTCCATCACGAGTGCTTCGATCAGCCTGTGTGCAAAAGACAACAAAGGAGCACGACCATGAACGAGATGGCGCAACCAACCATCGAACAGATACTTGCGAAGATGGCCACCGAGATGGGCAATATCCCCGAGGTCATGGCCCTGCTTGCCGAGATCAAGCCTTCGATGGTGCAGGAGCAGGCTCGCAGTAAGCGTTTTGCAGACGAGGACAACTCGATCCCCGACAAGTATCGCCAGCTCATCTCGATTGCGGCGGTTGCCGGCAGCGGTACACCCTCGTGCCTCAAGACGCAGATCGGACAGGCGCTTCGTCATGGCGTCACACCGATCGAGATCGTCGACACGCTCGTAGTCGCCCGCTTCGCGCTTGCCTCTACGGTGTTTTCCAACGCCAATGAGAGCCTTCGCATCCTCGTCGAATCGCTCCAAGAGGTCAATGACAGCGATGTCTGAGGCAACAGCGCCACTTGAGTACCCGCAGAACCACACCGATCGCGATCACGATTCAGCCGCAGCTACCGGGCACGACCACGGCACCGCGTCGGGGCACTCACATGCGCACAGCCATGCCTCGCCCGACATGCTCGGACCCAAGCTGCTCGTGGGCATCGGCGTCAACCTGTTCATCGTCGTCATACAGATCATCGGTGGACTGCTCTCCAGCAGCCTCAGCCTGCTCTCCGATGCAGCGCACAACATGAGTGACGTCATGTCACTTGTACTGAGCTACGGCGCCAACCGTATCTGCAAGCGGCCGCCCACGCCGCAGCGGACGTTCGCATTCCGTCGCGCCGAGGTCCTCGTCGCATTCGTGAACGCTAGCGGACTGATGGCGATCGCGATCTTCATCGCGTACGAAGGCGTGGGTCGTTTGCTACATCCGGTCGAGATCGGCGGTCTTCCGGTCATGCTCATCGCCGGCATCGGCATGGTCGCTAATGCGGGCACAGCGTTCATGCTCAAGGGCGACGACGACCTGAACGCCCGGAGTGCCTTCCTGCACCTCATGGCGGACGCTGTCACCTCACTCGGTGTGGTCATCGGCGGTGCACTCGTATGGGTCTTCGGGTTCAACGCCGCCGACTCCATCGTGTCGATAGTGCTCGCCGTATGGATGGTCAAAGAGGCATGGAGCATCGTCCGCGAAAGCGCGAACATCCTGCTCGAAGGTGCACCCGATGGAATCGACTTCTGGGCAGTAGCAGACGCGATGGCCGCCGAGGACGGCGTCCTCGACGTTCATGCACTCCACGTGTGGGCCATCTCCTCGAAGGAGTTCGCGCTGTCGGCTCACATCGAGGTCGACGATGAGCGGCTCTCAGACCTCGCCACGGTGGTGCGCCGCGTCAAGAAGATGCTCGCCCACGACTTTGGCATAGCGCATCCGACACTGGAGATCGAGGCCGCAGGCAAATGCGCTGGCGGCGTGTGCACGGTTGCCATCCCCATGCACGACCGAGACTAGAGGGGAGTCCATGCTAGAGCGCTACACCGGTTGCGCGTAACTCGTGCCTGCCTTTCTTGGGTCCGCATACACGTACTCTAAGAGCCCCGTAAACACAGAGAAGGCCGCTCGGGGCGACTGAATATCGCTCCTTGTGGACAGTGCGCGAGGTTCGTGCCCGATGTAGTCGTC
>JAVERH010000057.1:0-12174 GCA_034007245.1 Coriobacteriia bacterium
CATGGGTATGACCGAGTGGCAGGTCCTGTACCGGGTTCGTTTCCCTCTCGCGATGCCGGTGGTCTTCGGTGGGGCCCGGACCGCCGCGGTACAGACACTGGGCAACGCCACGCTCGGAGCGTTCGTTGCTGCCGGAACCCTCGGACTCTTCGTCTTCGGCGGCCTGTCACAGCAGGCCCCTGACCTGATCCTCCTCGGATCGATCACACTCGTGCTTCTTGCCCTGGTACTCGATGGCGTCCTCGGGGTAGTCCAGGAACTACTCTCGCCCCGCCATCGCCGCAGAACCGAAGGAGCGACCCAGTGATATCGATCCGCAGCGTGAGTAAGGCGTACGCGAGAAGCAAGAAGCCTGCGGTCGCAGACCTCTCCATCGAGGTTCCGGCCGGAGAGGTCGTCGTTCTCATCGGCCCGAGTGGCTGCGGCAAGTCGACGACCATGCGGATGGTGAACCGACTCGTCGAGCCCGATGAGGGGACGATCACCGTAGACGGACGCGATGTACGCGAGTTCCGTCCTGAAGCACTTCGGCGCCACATCGGCTACGCCATCCAGGGCGTCGGGCTGTTCCCACACTGGACGGTCGCTCAAAACGTCGGGGTCGTACCCGGACTCCTCCGCTGGGACCGCGCGCGCATCAGCACCCGGACCCTGGAGTTGCTGGAGTTGGTGGGGCTCGATCCCATCCGGTATCAGGGGAAATACCCTCACGAGCTCTCAGGTGGCGAGGCGCAGCGCGTCGGCGTGGCCCGGGCGCTCGCTGCCGACCCGCCGCTCCTGCTCATGGACGAACCTTTTGGTGCAGTCGATCCGCTCACCCGAGACATGCTTCATGACGAGTTCCGAAAGATCCAGAGCACACTTAAGAAGACGGTGCTGTTCGTCACGCACGACATGGACGAGGCAGTGAAGCTCGGCGACCGAATCGCCGTCATGCGTGAAGGAGGCCTCGTGCAGTACGACACACCGGAACGCGTCCTCGCATATCCTGCAGACGAGTTCGTCGCCTCTTTCGTCGGCGCCGAGCGGGCGCTGAAGCGGCTCTCGCTCGCTCCTGTCACCGAAGCGCTCGGGCCGGTTGCTGCTGCCGAGGGCTGTGCCTGCACGGTCCGCTCCACGGCGTCGCTTCGTGAGGCGCTCGCGCGAATCCTCGAACTCGGCGCCACAGCCATCGGTGTACAGGACGAGCACGGCACACTCGTCGGCAGCGTGAGCGTCGAGACCATCGTCGAGCGGTTCAGGCGCCCACTCACATGAGAACGATCCGACACATCCTCGCCCCCGTCATCGCCCTGGGCGTGTATCTTGCCCTCGCATCAGCGACTCCGCTCTGGCGCGCCACACTCGGTGCCCTGTTCCCGAACGAGACCCGTATCCTGTATCCGGACGTGACACCACTGGGTCTGGTGGGTCAGCACCTCGAGCTCGTACTGATCTCCAGCGCGATCTCGATCACCGTGGGGCTCGCACTCGGGATCTTCGTCACACGGCCAGCAGGTGCTGACTTCCGTGATGTGGTCACCGATCTGAGTAACATAGGTCAGACGTTCCCGCCCGTTGCCGTCTTCACCCTGGCGGTCCCACTACTGGGCTTCGGCGTACAACCGACGGTCGTCGCGCTCGCCCTCTACGGCGTGCTACCCGTACTGCGGAACACCATCTCAGGACTCACCGACGTCTCTGCGGATGTGCTCGAGAGCGCCACGGGGATAGGTATGCGCCCGACAGAACGCCTGCGGCGGGTGGAACTACCACTTGCCGCCCCGGTCATCGTGGCCGGCATCCGCATCTCGGTGATTGTGAACGTCGCGACCGCCACGCTCGGCGCGATCGCCGGGGCTGGAGGATTCGGCGCACCCATCATCAACGGCCTCGTGAACCTCGCGCCCGCCGTAACACTTGAGGGAGCGCTGCTCGCCGCCGGACTCGCGCTCGTGTTCGACGCACTACTCGGCGGGATCGAACGCACGCTCACGATGCAACGAGACGCAACCGCCTGAGATACTGCGCGTCCCTACGGCCTCTCGGCAAGCACCCGCTCCGCGAACTCACCCACGCTCATCGCGCCGATGTCACCAGCGATGCGCTCGCGCACGCCGACGGTGTCGGCATCGATCTCTTTATCGCCCACCACGAGCATGTACGGTACCTTCTGCTGCTGTGCCTTCGCGATCTTCACACGCATCGGGTCGTTGTCGGAGTACACCTCCGCGCGCACGCCGGCCTTCGAGAGACGGCGGCGGACGTCATCGCAGTGCTCCAGGTGTCGGTCGGCGATCGGGATGACCACGGCCTGGATCGGCGCAAGCCACGTAGGGAACGCCCCGGCTGTGTGCTCGATCAGAATGCCAAGGAATCGCTCCATGGACCCGAAGATGGCGCGGTGCAGCATGAACGGCTGTGCCTCGGTGTTCTCGGCGGTGCGATAGGTGATGTCGAACCGCTCGGGGTTGTTGAAGTCCACCTGGATCGTGGAGAGCTGCCAGATCCGGCCGATAGCATCCTTGACCTTGATGTCGATCTTGGGTCCATAGAACGCACCGTCACCCTCGTTGATCTCATACGCGAGGCCCCACTGGTCGAGCGCGGTCATGAGCGCGCGCGTGGCCAGGTCCCAGTCAGCATCGCGACCCACGGACTTCTCCGGCCGCGTGGAGACCTCGGCCGAGTACTCGAACCCGAAGGTATCCATGATGAACTTGACGATGTCGAGCATCGCTTTGACCTCGGGGATGATCTGCTCACCGGTGCAGAAGATGTGTGCATCATCCTGCGTGAAGCCACGAGCCCGCATGAGACCGTGCACCACACCGCTCTTCTCGTGGCGGTAGACGGTACCGAACTCGAACAGCCGCATCGGGAGATCGCGGTAGGATCGCACACTGGAGCGGTACACGAGCAGCGCACCAGGGCAGTTCATGGGCTTCACCGCATAGTCCGTGGGCTCCTTACCCTCCCCTTCATCGATCTGGAAGGGGTACATGTTCTCCCGGTAGAAGTCCCAGTGTCCGCTTGTACGCCAGACGTCGGCTTTGTAGATGTGCGGCGTGCGGATCTCCTGATACCCACGCTCGTACAGGTCCGCCGAGAGCCACTCGATCAGATCGTGCAGCACCCGTGCACCCTTGGGGTGGTAGAAGACCAGCCCGGACCCCGCGAGCTCGTCGAAGTGGAACAGATCGAGCTCCTTGCCGAGTTTGCGATGATCGCGCTTCTCAGCCTCATCAAGACGCGTGAGGTACGCATCGAGGTCCTTCTGTGAGAACCACGCCGTGCCGTAGATACGCTGCAACATCGGGCGATCAGAGTCGCCGCGCCAGTACGCGCCTGCGACCTTCATCAACTTGAACGCCTTCACCCATCCGGTGTGCGGAAGATGCGGGCCGCGGCAGAGGTCTGTGAACGAGCCGGAAGCGTACGTCGAGATCTCGACATCGTCAGGCAACTCCCCGATGAGCTCGAGCTTGTAGGGCTGATCGACAAAACCCTCTTCGGCCTCCCGCCTCGAAAGCACGCATCGATCGAACGCCTGCTCGGCAACGACGATCTCGTGCATCTTCTGCTCGATGGCCTCGAGATCCTCCGGGGTGAACGTCCGCCCGATCTCGAGGTCGTAGTAGAAGCCGTCCTCGATCGCAGGGCCGATACCGAAATGCGTGTCCGGGAAGAGTTCGAGAACCGCCTCGGCCATAACGTGCGCGGCCGAGTGACGGAGCAAGTCCAGCGCTTCGGGATCGCGTTCCGTCACGATCGAGACCTGCGCCCCATCGTGCACGGGAGCGCACACGTCCACCATCCGTCCATCGATGCGTCCAGCTATGGCCGCCGCGGCAAGACGGGGGCCGATAGCAGTAGCGACATCGATGACGCTAGCGCCTTCCGAGACGGATCTGGTGCTGCCATCCGGCAGTGTGATGGAGATATCAGACATCGCGACGCTCCCTCTTAGAAAAACCGGACCGCAGAAGTGGTGCTGCGACAGGTCACTGTTTGGTCTTGCAGTACGGGCAGACCTGCCAATCGAGCTTGAGAGCCTTCCCGCAACTGACACACTCTTTGTTGAGCTTCTTCATGCAGGAGGGACAGATCAGGTAGTCGGGCTCGACCGGCTGGAAGCACGCCGGGCACGTCTGCCCTTCACGCAGCAACTCGACCTCCCTGGCGCGGATCTCAAGTTCACGCTCGCGGGCATCCAGCGCGCTTTCGGGCGGACGGACGACCATGTAGATGGCCCACCCGAAGACATTGAAGAGCAAAACGACGATCGCCCAGAACCATGGCATCGCCCCACGACGTTCTGCATCACGCCACGTCCAGAACACGAGCGCAACAGAGAACACCACGAAGAACAGAAGGCAGAGGTTCGTGGCCAACGTCAGTGCCGGCTGGATCGGAGCAAGGAGTTCTCCGAGAGCGTCTTCCATGCGGTCCCCCTCAGGGTCTTAGTGGTATCTCTTCGCGTGGCTCTCGGGTATCGCCATGGGCGATGTAGGCCAGAGGCACAGCATAGCTATCGAGATTCTAGCAGAACACAGACGCCCTATAGCGTAAGACGCAGATGCTTCGCTGCCATACGGTCACCCTGGATGCACATACACCACCGAGCGGGCGGCGGGATATCGCACCTGCGATCCTCAGGGGATGTCGGCCTCAAACGCCTTGACCTCTCCCACGGTGTAGAGACTCCCGGTGACCACCACACCGCCGAAACCGCCCTGCTCACGCCCAAGCGCAAGCGCCTGACGCAGGTCGGGCACCACGAGCGGCTCACCATCCGTCACCCGTGCGATCACTGCCGCAAGCTCTTCTGACGGGATGCAGCGCGAGGAGCCGTTCTCAGTGGCGATGAACGCCGATGCCGACCCATCCAATGCCCGAACGATCCCCTCAACATCCTTGTCTTTCAGAACGCCGAGGACGATGACCGGCAGGTCACTGCCGAATGTATCGTGTATGGCGCTTGAGAGAACCGCGGCGGCATCAGGGTTGTGAGCGCCGTCGAGAACGAGTGGAGGCTCGGTCCTGAGCACCTCGAACCGCCCGGGAAACACCATCGCACGCAGCGTCCGATCGGTCACAAGCGGATCCAGCACGCTGCATAGCGCTACCTCCGATGCAGCGATAGCAAGCGCGACGTTGGCCGCCTGATATGCGGGTGCATGGATCGAGACCCTATAGTCACGCACTCCGTGGACATCCAGCGTCAGCATGCCACCGGGCCGATGCGGACGACGCACGACACGCCACGCGATTTCGTCCTCTTCCCGGAGCCCGACACGAAGGATCGACGAGTGGCCGAAGGAGCGGGCCCGCTTCTCGAAGATATGCTCGACACCCCCACAGCCCGACCCCAGGATGGGCACCGAGTGCTTCGTGATGATGTGCGCCTTATCCTCGGCGATCGCCTCACGAGTCGAACCCAGGCGGTCCGTGTGGTCGAGCGCTACCCCCGTGATGACCGCAACCGCCGGGTCGATGACGCTCGTCGCGTCCCACCGGCCACCCATTCCCACCTCGAGACAGGCGAACTCCACATCGTTGACTTGAAACGCATGCAGTGCGGCAGCGGTAAGCAACTCGAACTCGGTGAACTCGCGATCCACTGCTGCGGCTGCGTCGAAGACATCGCCGAGAACCGCTGCAAACTCAGCGTCGGACAGCGGCACACCGTCGATCGTGATGCGCTCGGTGTACGAGACCAGGTGCGGACTCGTGTAGACACCGGTACGGTACCCATGCGCCGAAAGTACTGCCCCCGTCATCCGGGTCACCGAGGTCTTCCCGTTCGTACCGGTGACCTGCACAAAGCGACACTCGTGCCCGGGACAACCAAGCACCTTCACCAACTCGTTGATACCATCGAGCGAAGGATTTATACCAAAGGTCAGGGCGCGAGCAAGCCGCTCCACCGCCGATGCATACGATACGTCATCTGTGGTCACTGACTACTCCGTAAGGTCAGCCAGCTGTCCGGTGAGCTTGGACACGGTTGTCGCAAGATCCCGGGCGCGCATGCGATCCTTCTCGATTATCTCTGCCGCCGCCTTCGCAAGGAATCCCTCGTTCGCAAGCTTTCTGGTAAGCCGATCGAGATCGGCCTGCGCTCGACCGAGCTCGGTGGTGACACGAGCACGCTCCGCAGCGAGGTCAACGACGCCTTCTAACGACACGTAGATCTCACTACCTGCTGCCACCACGACAGATGCATGTGCAGGACGAGCCGTATCGGTACCGACCTCGAAGCGACCGATTCCCGCGAGCGTGCAGATATCGTCGCTCATCGAAAGTAGCACAGCGCCTTCAGCCTCCGGAGCTTTCACCGAGACCTCGAGAGGTACCTTGGGTGAGACGGAGTAACGGGCCCGAACCGCGCGAACAGAACTCACTAGTTCACGCAGCAGGCCGACCGAACGCTCTGCATCTTCGTTGCGGAAACGGCCGAGTGCTGCCGGATCAGGCCATGCGGCCACCATCAGAGCCTCTGCACGTTCAGCATCGCTCAGAGGCAGGCGGCCCCATATCTCCTCCGTCAAGAACGGCATCATCGGATGCAACAGTCTGACCGCACTGTCGAGTACGAACACCAGGTTATCGAGCACGGCCTTGCGTGCAGCACCGCCTGCAGCGAGTCGCGGTTTAGCGAGCTCGATATACCAGTCACAGAACTCGTTCCAGAAGAAATCATAAAGCGCGCGGGCCGTCTCGCCGAACTCGTACGTGATCAGGCCTTTGTCGACGTGCGCGGCAAGGTCTGCCAGACGCGACAGGATCCATGCATCGGCTACTGTCTCGGCACTCGGCTCCCCCTGCTCGTAGTCCTCCCCTACGTTCATCAGTACGAACCTGCTCGCATTCCAGATCTTGTTCGCAAAGTGTCGGGAACTCGCGAGCTTATCCTCGGAGAACTTTATGTCCTGATTTCCGGTGACCTGCAGCATGAGCCCGAAGCGCATGCCATCCGCACCGTAGTGCGCCATGAGATCCAGTGGATCGACACCCGTACCGAGGGACTTACTCATACGCCGACCCTCAGCGTTGAAGACCGTGGGATGGATGATGACATCCTGATATGGCACGTCACCGATGAAGTAGAGACCGCTCATGATCATGCGCGCCACCCATAGGAACAGGATGTCGCGCGCTGTCGAGAGTACGGTGGTGGGATAGAAAAAGTCCAGCTCGGGCGTCTGGTCAGGCCATCCGAGCGTCGCGAACGGCCACAGCTGTGAACTGAACCATGTGTCCAGCACGTCCTCATCCTGTCGGACCGACGCGCCACACTTCGGACACACCTCGACGTCCTCCATACTTGCGCCCTGCCAACCGCATTCGTCGCAGTAGAAGACCGGGATACGGTGCCCCCACCACAGCTGACGACTGATGCACCAGTCTCGGATGCCTTCCATCCAGTGGTAGTAGACGTTCTCCCACCGCTTCGGGTGGAAGGTGACCCTGACATCCCGCACGCACTCGATACCGGGTGCGGCAAGTGGCTTCATGTCCACGAACCACTGGTCCGAGAGCCACGGCTCAATCACGGTATGACAGCGATAGCAGTGGCCGACGGAGTGGACGTGGTCATCCACACCGACAAGCAGCCCAGCGGCCTCGAGATCGGCCACGACACGCGTGCGGGCCTCGCGCCGGTCAAGGCCCTCATATGGACCACCTTCGGCGGTGATGGTCGCCTCGGCAGTGAGGATGTTGATCTTGTCGAGACCGTGGCGTTCGCCGATCTCGAAGTCGTTGGGGTCGTGTGCGGGGGTGACCTTCACGGCCCCGGTGCCAAAGGACGGATCGACGTACTCGTCGGCCACGATCGGTATCTCGCGACCAAGCAGCGGAAGCACGACCGTTGCACCCACAAGATCGCGGTAGCGCTCGTCATCGGGATGCACCGCCACACACGTATCGCCGAGCATCGTCTCAGGTCGCGTGGTAGCGACGACCACATGGTCGCGACCCCCGACCGGCTCCTTCAGCGGATAGCGAAGGTGCCACAGGTGCCCATCGAGCTCCTCATGCTCCACCTCGATGTCCGAAAGCGCCGTCGAGCAGCGTGGACACCAGTTGATGATGCGCTTCCCGCGGTAGACGAGGCCCTTCTCGAACCAGTCGACGAACACTTTTCGGACGGCACGCTGGTACCCCTCGTCCATTGTGAAGTGCTCGTCGGAGTAGTCACAGCTGCAGCCCATCCGCTTGAGTTGATCGATGATGATGCTTCCATGCTCGTCACGCCACTCCCAGCACAGCTCGATGAACTTCTCACGCCCTACGTCGTACCGCGACAGCCCCTGGGCCGCCAGCCTCTGCTCGACTTTATTCTGCGTGGCGATACCCGCGTGATCGGTACCGATGACCCACCGCGTCGGAGTCCCGGTCATGCGCGACCGGCGAATGACGACATCCTGGATCGTATTGTTCAGTGCGTGGCCCATGTGCAGCGAGCCTGTGACGTTGGGTGGCGGGATCACGACCGTGAACGGCGACTCCCCCTCGGTCTTCTGCTCAAAGAGTCGGCCTTCGGTCCACCGCTGGAACACGGGACCTTCGACAGCATCGGGATCGTAAGCTGGGGGAAGCTGGTTCATTGGTTCGAGACATCCTTCCGAGAACGGTGGTTGCAAGGATTCTACGCCATTTCACCGACATGCTCCGCATGCGGTCGTCGGACAAAACCGACCGTTCGCACAAATGGATACCCGCACCCGTATGCGCATCCACTAACGAATTAGCGATATACTTTGTAGAGTCCCCGAATGAGAGGTCGTGAATCAATGAGCGACTGCGAATGCCTACCGGCTTGCCCGTTCTTCAACGATCAAATGGCCGAGATGCCCTCGATGTCTGAGATCATCAAGCAGCGGTACTGTCGTGGCAGTAACGTACACTGCGCGCGACATATGGTGTTCCGTACGATCGGACCCGATGCGATCCCAAAGGATCTGTATCCCAGCCAGGTTGAGCGTGCCGAGGAGCTAGTCGACGCTGCACGGTAGCAGACCGGACAGATACACTAGCGGCGGACCCGATGAGGTCCGCCGCATGCGTTCGGGGCTGATATCGCCCCCCTCTTAGGCGCTCGCATCCTGAATATCGGCGAACGAAAGCACAGGCGATGCCGTACCTTTGACGACCTCGTCGGTGATCGTGACCCGATCGACATCTGTGCGGCCGGGTAGCTCGTACATCGTATCGAGCAGCAGTGACTCGAGGATCGAGCGCAACCCCCTGGCCCCTGTCTGCCGAAGGATAGCCTGGCGCGCCACCTCGATCAGTGCATCGTCGGTGAAGACGAGCTCGACACCCTCCATCTCGAACAGACGACCATACTGCCGCACGAGCGCGTTCTTCGGTTCGGTGAGGATACGCACGAGCTCCGCCTCATCGAGCTCCTCGACATGTGCGGTCACCGGGATGCGACCGATGAACTCCGGGATCAGCCCAAAGCGGTGCAGGTCCTCGGGGAGCGCCTTTGCGAGCAACGCTCCGGTATCGTGCTCGTCCGGATCGTGCATCTCGGCACCGAACCCGATGCCTTTCTTGCCGATACGATCGGCGATCAGCTTTTCGAGCCCGACGAACGCACCACCGAGGATGAAGAGTATGTTGGTCGTGTCGATCCGGATCAGCTCCTGCTGGGGGTGCTTGCGACCGCCTGCCGGGGGGACCGCCGCCTCGGTACCCTCGATGATCTTCAGGAGCGCCTGCTGCACGCCCTCACCCGATACGTCACGCGTGATCGACAGGTTCTCGGCCTTACGGGCGATCTTGTCGATCTCATCGATGTAGATGATGCCGACCTGAGCCCGCTCGATATCGGAGTCGGCTGCCGTGATGAGCTTCAGCAGGATGTTCTCGACATCCTCACCGACATACCCCGCCTCAGTGAGCGTCGTGGCATCGGCGATCGCGAACGGCACCCGCAGGATACGAGCGAGCGTCTGCGCAAGCAGCGTCTTGCCGGACCCGGTCGGGCCGAGCAACAAGATGTTGCTCTTTGCGATCTCGACATCATCCTCACCGTCCTGCTCGGTGCGGATGCGCTTGTAATGGTTGTATACGGCTACAGCGAGCGTCTTCTTGGCGAGGTTCTGCCCCACGACGTAGTCGTCCAACCGCGCCATGATCTCCTTGGGAGTGGGCAGCTCCTTTTCCTCGATGTCGGTCACTGCATCAGCGGCCTGCTCCTCGTCCACGATCTCCGCGCACAGCTCGATGCACTCATCGCAGATATAGACACCGGGTCCCGCAACGAGCTTGCGCACCTGGTGCTGCGGCTTGCCGCAGAACGAGCACTCAAGCCGTGGCGTATCGTCATGACGATCCATTACTGATATCAGCTCTCTTTCGGAGACCGCTTGGTGAAGACGTCGTCGACAAGGCCGTACGCCATCGCTTCCGTCGCAGTCATTATGTTGTCGCGCTCGGTATCGACATGGATCTTCTCAGCCGGCTGACCTGTGTGTGTCGAGAGGATCCGGTCCAGCGTCTCTCGCGTCCGCCGCATCTCGCGAGCCTGGATCTCGATATCGGTTGCCTGACCCTGCGTACCACCCCATGGCTGGTGGATCAGCACGCGGCTGTTGGGCAGCGCGAACCGCTTCTTCTCCGCGCCCGACGCGAGCAGCACAGCCGCCATCGACGCACACTGACCGATACAGATCGTACTCACGTCCGAACGGATGTACTGCATGGTGTCGTAGATCGCCAGGCCTGCGGTGACCGAGCCACCCGGCGAGTTGATGTACAGACTGATGTCTTTGTCCGAGTCCTCGCTCTCCAAGTGCAGGAGCTGGGCGATCACGAGACTCGCGATCACATCATCGATCTCGCTTCCGATGAACACGATGCGCTCGTTCAGAAGCCTCGAGTAGATGTCGAAGCTACGCTCGCCCCGTGAGGTCTGCTCGACGACGATCGGGACAAGGGCGCTCATCGGCATTCCGGACTGCATCATGACTGCTCCTCTTCGATGACCTCGGCGTTGTCCATCAGCCACTTAAGGGTCCTCCGATGGATGACCTGCTCCTTCACGAGCGGCAACGCACCGTTGCGAGCAAGATCCGCATTGAGCTCGGCTGCGGCCTCGGTATCCCCGCCCGCGATCTCGCGCACCGCATCGCGAAGATCCTCGTCGGAGACTTCGAAACCCTGCGCTGCGAAGAGTGCCTCGAGCGCAAGCTCCTCGCGCACACGACCGTTGGCCTGCTCGCGTAGGTCCGACTCAAGACGCTCGGCCGTCATCCCGGTGGCCTGCATATAGTCCATCGGCGAGAGGCCGCGCTCCTCCATGCTCTCGAAGAACTCCCGTGCCATCGTGTTGGCCCGGGAGTCGATCATCTCGTCCGGTACCTCGCCCTCCAGACGGCTCACGAGCTCGGCGAGGATCGCGTTCTCGACCTCGCGACCGTGGCCCGCCAACTTGGCCGAGTCGAGCTTCTCCCGAACGTCCGCACGATACTCATCCATCGTGTCGAAGCCACCGGCAGACGCTGCGAACTCATCGTTCAGTTCGGGAAGAACCTTGGTTTTGACCTCATGGACCTCGATCTCGAAGCGCGCCTGCTTGCCTACGAACTCATCGTTGGAGCTCGTGTCCGGGATCTCGAACTCGGCAACCACGGAGCCACCTGCCTCGACGCCGATGAGTGCAGCGTCGAACTCCTCGGGCATCATGCCGCGGCCGAGTTCGTAGAGGTACTTGTCTACGGTGTTGCCGTCGTACGGCTCACCGTCAACGGTACCGACGAACGAGATCAGCGCGAAGTCGTTCTCGGCCACGGGGGTCTCACCGGACTCCAGTGTCGCGAAGCGCTCACGCACCTGCTCGATCTGAGCGTCGACCTCACGATCCGTCGCGACCTTCGATGGAACGGTGACCGTGAAGTCCGTGGCATCTGTAAGCGTGAGCTCGGGACGCAACCGCACCTCGGCGACGTAGGTGAACTCTGTGCCGGGCTCGATCATGTCCAGCTCGCCTACGTCCGGACGGCCGATAGTACGGACCCCCAACTCCGAGACTGCGCGCCCGTATGAGTCCGAAACGACCTCCTCTTGTGCATCAGCAAGCACAGCCTCACGGCCGATGTGCGTGTCGATCACCGGGCGCGGCGCCTTGCCCGGACGGAACCCGGGAATGCGGAGCTTGGCACCAACAGCCGCATACGC
>JAVERH010000058.1:0-12146 GCA_034007245.1 Coriobacteriia bacterium
CGTCCTGCGATCGATCTTGCTGGGGTCCAGGTCTGAGTGACGGGACATGTAGCGCCACCCGTCGAAGTCCACGTGACTCTCAAGGTCGGTCTGCCACGCGTCTTCGACTGCCGGCTTGAACGTCACCACCAGCACCCGCCTGGCACCGAGTTTCTTGGCCAGCTGATACGTGGTGAAGGTCTTGCCGAAGCGCATCTTCGCATTCCACAGGAAGCGCGGGACGGCGTGCATGTCCTCTGCCCAGATCGAGTGGAAGTAGGCGTGCGTCTTTTCAACCGCCTCGGCTTGCTCGCGCCGCATCGTGAACGTCTCGTGGTGCGTGCCGGTGAACCGCTGGCCTGCGCGCAGTTCGGCGAGCACGGTGCGTACATCATCTGGAGTGCAGCGCATCCACTCCAGCTCGCTGTTCTCGAAACCCTTCCTGGCAAGCGCTGCGCGCACCTCGTAATCGGTGAACACCGTTCCGTCGTCGCGCTCAGCGGGTTCGTCGATTTCGATCGTGTAGTTCTTGATCGCGGCGGTCTTCACTTGCTCGTCAACTCGTGCCTTCACGTCGCGCGTGGTCTGTCCCACTTTCAGAAGACCCCTGTGCGCCTCGTCATCGATCGAGTACGCGTAGATGCGCGGCCGCGCCTGCGGCTTCGATGCAAGGATGTCATCGATAGTCCGGCTCATTCTTCGAGACTCCCCTGGAACTCCATGGGGCGCACCAACTTCTCGATGAACTCGATCTCACTATCCGAGATGTCGTACTTCTCGTAGAGAGCTTCGTCCGTCCACACACGCGTCCATTCCTGTTTTGGCGCAAAGGTGTAGACCTTGCGGGTCGTGTCCTGCGACGGCTTGTGCAGGAGGATCAGCAGACGAGTCAGCCGGCACGTCAGATAGGACAGGGCGCTGTCCGCTTCAGTCCGGGAATCGAACGGCCCGATGCAGAGATAGGTCTCCGAGCATATGGTGCCGGGTTCCCCGACGAACGGCGTACTGAGGATCCTGTGCGGATAGGTGTCCCGATTGCCCGTTCCAGGAGCGGCGCGACCGACGTAGACCTTCCAGCAGTCGATTAGGTAAGACCCCGTGGTGACCTCATCTCGGGCGATGTACCCTCTGCCGCCGTTCTGGTACACGAGCACGTCATCGGCGCCCCGAGTCGCCTTACCCTTGAACGTGGTCTCGAGTCCAAAGGGCTTTCTTGAGCTCACCAGCTGGTCGAAGCGCTTCTCCTCAGGCAGCAGCAATGTGTCTGACTGGCCGCTCTCGAGGGCAATGACCTTCTTCAGAATCGACAGTCCCTCGTTGAACCGAATGAACACGTCCGCGCCCGCTTCGAGCAGCGGGCGTGTCGCCGTCGACACAGGCCAGTCTTTGAAGTGCGTTGACACCGTGCAGGACCCCGGGTTGTCCCCGTCCCAGAGGAAGTAGCACACGCCTCCCTTGAGCCCTACACCGGGGAACACGTCAGCCGCACTCAGGTAGTCATCGATTGAGCGAAGGTGTTTGTCGTTGAGCATCGACTCCCTGAACTCGTCAAGCCCCTTGCCGCCGGCGAACCAACGGGCAGGAATGACCATCGACAGGTAGCGCGGCTCGAGTGCCTTCGCCTGCTCCACGAACAACTGATAGATGGGCGCCGCGCTCGTGCCGTAGCCCCCGTCGTCCAACTGATACGGCGGATTGCCGATGATCACATCGAACTGCATGTCTCCTCCAAAGAGCTCTGCCACACGTGCCTTGCTGTCGTCGGCGTGGATCAGCGTGTAGGCGTGCGTTTCGAGGTCTCCGCCCCTGCCTAGCGTTTTCTCGCTTGCTCCGCAGTATCTGCACCTGCCGTCGACCCACGTGTGCTCGGTACGCTTGAACCAGATGTTGCCTTCGTCGGTCGCGAAGGATTTCGCAATCGAGTGCTCCCCTTGAGCGTGCTTCGAGCAGTACACGCTGCGGCGAGCAAGCATGCTAGTGAGTTGCGTGATACCGATACCGAACACCTGCTTGGTCAGGATGTGATCGACCCGCTCTTGGAGGTCCGGGATCTCGTCCATCAAGCCCTTCGTCAGCCGACTGGTGATCTCGCGGAGGAAGACGCCGGACTTGGTGCATGGGTCAAGGAACCGCACTGAGGGATTTGCCCACAAGTTGGCGCCATTGTGGCCGTCAGCCCATGCGGCCGCGACGGCATCGAGCATCCTGTTGGCGAACTCGGGTGGCGTGAACACCTCGTCGTTCGATAGGTTCGCGATGCACGCAAGCACATCGGGGTTGCGGCCGCGAAGCGAGAGCTGCACCTTGCCGTTCACACGACCTCCACGGAGTCATCAGCCGCGGACATGTAGGCTAGCTCACTGACCGTCATGGGGGGGTAGGTCTTGACGGGCACGAAGATGTCATGCCTCGCAAGATGGGCGAAGAGGGTCCCCTCCTGGCTGAATGCCGAAGACTGGGCCAGGGCATCGAGCCGGAAGTCGCGCCGCTGGAACTTACCCTTCCCTAAGTAGCCCCACTCCGCGAAGCGAATCGCCTGTTCATCGCAAGTTCGCATTGTGAGAGCATCGCCGTGAACAAGGTTCTGGGACAGCACATACGCGGCGGCGCGGTAGAGGTCTTCGGTCTCCTCGAGCTTCAAGTAGCCGGACAAGACCTCAAGCATGTTCGCGCGACACTCGGTGATGTTGTCCTGAAGAAGCTCTATCCCGTAACAGCACATCAACGCGAGCAGGGCGTAGTGACGCCTCTCATGCCCCGACTTTCCGAACTTGATCTCGACAGCTGCAAGCTTGCGCTGCAGGACGGGGACAAGGAAGTTGCCGCTCCCACACGCCGGCTCCAAGAAGCGCGAATCGATCCGCTCGGTTTCGCCTTTGACGAGATCCAGCATCGCGCCGACCAACCACGGAGGCGTGAACACCTCCCCATGGTCCGCGACGCGCTGCTTCGACTTGATGAGCATCATGCGTCCATTGTATTCGAGGGGCCGACGCCGATCGTGAAGCCAACCCTGTGTCGGCAGAACCCCCACGGCACTCGGGGAACCAGTACTTGCTTGCGCGACCTACGAGCTTCCACTCGGCCCGCCCTTGAGAATCTCATGATACTGTCCCGGCTTCTTCATCTCCTCGATGAGAAAGTCTCTCCACGCGCGCGTGTAGACGTAGTCGCGGTGCGGCTCGTCGTACAGGCAGTAGGTGGGATTCGTCCTGCTGGGGTTCGCATCTCCGGCAGGCGGTCGAACCCCGTAGTACTGATGCGCCTTCGCGTGGTGATAGCTGGGCGTGAACCGGTACTCGGGTCCAACGACTTCTTGCACCACCGGCTCCACAGCGGCGCAAATCGCAGCGGGCTTGAATCGGTCAGCATTCGCGACTGGCACCTGCGAAGGCTTGATCAGCGCCACAAGCTTGGAATACTGCTCCATTTCCTCAGGCTTGCCGGGATCGTACCTTACGAACTCGACAGCGACGTCCGCTTGTCCGGGGTTGTTCGCAAGCTTGGGCACGAGGAACACCTTGTAGCTGAATCGCAGATCGTTGACCAGGTCGGCGTTGAGAGAGCTTCGGTAGCGAGTGACGTATGCCTCGACATCGGGCGCGAGGCCAGCCCGTTGCCGTCTAAGCGCCTTCAGCTGGGCGTCATCCATGACCCGCGAGAACTGCAGGGCTATCGCAAGGCTCTCGCAGAGCGCGTAGCGCGCGCCGAACTCCCGAAACAGCAGGTCTTCGAAGTTGAACAGCAGCGCCTGACATTCTCCGAAGATTGTCTCGTCGAGCGCGGGCATCGAGCGATGCTCGATCTTGTTGCGGAGCGGAATGAAGAACTCCAGGTTCTTTCGCTCAGGAGGGTTCTCCGGGCCGAAGTATTGCCGTACGCATTCGCGCAGCTCCCACGTCTTATAGTCCCCATCGACTCGCTCGTAGCGGCGACCACGGCGGTAGTATGGTTTGACCTTCTGCTTCAGGAATACCGCGTGCAGGAGAGCGGTCCACGCGACCATCATCAGAGTGACGTATCCGCCCGACCGAAACGCGGTGGCTGGTTTGTTGTAGACTTCGACCGCCAACAGCGCCGATTCGCGCGCCTTCTCGACGTGTGCCCTCACCTCTCTGGGCAGACCCTTGGACATTGGCTGGTCCTCTTGCTTCCAAGACAGGTCATGGCGGAATGGGGCTAGTCACCATGAGATGGCCGGTCCATTCCGGTGTATACGTGGATCGTCCCGAGGACCCGCCCCGGGGCGCCAACAAACGGAGGGACCGGCCATGAACAAGTGTACTCACATCGGGCTCGACGTGCACAAGGACACGATCGCGGTGGCGGTACTGCGTCCCGGCACCACTGAAGTCGACGAGCGGGTGATCCCCAACACCCCGGAAGCGATCCGGCGCCTCCTCGCCCGACATGACCCGGCCGCGACACGCCTGTGCTACGAGGCCGGTCCCACCGGCTACGACACGCAGCGCACGATCGCCGCCCTCGGCTTTGACTGCGACGTGATCGCGCCCTCGATGATCCCGAGACGGAGCGGCCCGCGCGTGAAGACCGACCGCATCGACGCCCGCAACCTTGCTCGCCTTCACCGCGCCGGCGAGCTCACGAGCGTCCGTGTGCCCGGGGCTGCCGAGGAGGCCGTTCGCGACCTCATCCGTGTGCGTGAGGAGGTCAAGTGCGACCGGCAGGTCGCCCGCCAGCGGATCCGGAGCTTCCTTCTGCGATACGGGTGCCGCTACCCGGGCCCGCGTGGCGCGTGGTCGAGCCGCTTCGAGGTCTGGGCGCGTGCGGTCACCTTCGACGAGCCGCTGGCGAACGAGGCGTTTCAGAACCTGCTGTCCGCCTGCTTCATCCGCGATGCGCACCTCGCCGAGATGGGCAGGCGGATCGAGGAGATCGCAGCGATCGAACCGTTTGCCACCGATGTCGCGCGACTGTCGACCCTCTGCGGCATCTCGACGCTCTCAGCCATGACCATCCTCGCCGAGACGTGCGGCTTCTCCCGCTTTGCAGACGCCGGAAGCTACATGGGCTTCACGGGTCTCACACCCTCCGAGCACTCGAGCGGGGCGTCCCGGCACCAAGGCTCGATCACCAAGACCGGCGACCGGCACATCCGCTGCGTGCTCGTCGAGTCGGCCTGGGCCTACCGGCATGCGCCGGCGGTCCGCGGCAAGCTTCGTGAGAGGCTCGAAGGTCAGAGCCCCGAGGTGGTCGCGTACTCGTGGACCGCGCAGGTGCGGCTGAACGCGACGTACCGCAGACTTGCGGCCAGGAAGGGGGCGCATACCGCGGTCGTGGCGACCGCACGCGAGCTCTCCGGGTTCGTCTGGGGCCTCATGACCGGCAACCTCGGTCCTGCGCGATAGTCAGTCATGCACGCGGGCGGGCGCCAGACTCCGGAGAGATCCTCGATGACGTCATGCGACATCAGCAAGCGCGCGCCTAGTTGGAGGCTCATCTCCGGCCCGACCGAGATGTGGGGTTCGAATCCGTTAGATATCAGCATGGTCGAGCGCCGAATCCATGTGCCCGCCCGCTTGCACCGACGAAGAACCAGAGAGGACCGTGAGCGATCGGGGGTTGACCGGCAATCTCATATCAACGTCTATGAGTTGAGCCGCGAACGAAGTGAGTCGGCTCGATCTCATGGTTAGGCAGCGCGAATTCAGATACTAAGTGCAACGCCCCCCGGGTGCGAGGGCGAGGCAATCTGGGATACTTCAGGTTCCTCCACTCCGCCAAGAACAGGGGAACCGGACATGAAGTATCGCCAGATCACCTCGAGTGAAAGATACGCCATCGCCGCGCTCAGAAGACAGGGGCACTCGCTGTCGGTCATCGCCCGCGACCTCGGGCGCTCCCCCTCCACGATCTCACGGGAGGTGCGGCGCAACCGGTGCGCCGACGCCGGGTATCGGGCGTCGAAAGCCGACTCCCGGACGCGCGGACGACGATCGAGGTCACGGCGCAACGCGCGCTTCACCGCTGATGACTGGGTGATCGTGGAACGCTACCTGCGCATGGACTGGAGCCCCGAACAGGTCTCAGGCTTCCTGCGCGTCGAGGGCATCATGCGTATCAGCCACGAGACGATCTACCTCCACGTATGGGCGGACAGGCGCGCCGGAGGCGACCTGTGGCGTCATCTGCGCCACGCGGACAAGCGATCTCGCAAGCGCTACGGAGGTCGCGACTGGCGCGGAAGACTCGCAGGTAAACGGCACATCTCCGAGCGGCCGCCTGAGATCGAGAGCCGTAAGGAGACGGGCCACTGGGAGATCGACACCGTGAAGGGCGACGACCAGGCCAGACACAGCGCGGTGACCATCGTGGAGCGCGCGACCGGCTTCTTGCAGATGGGCAAACTCCAAAGGCATCGCGCCGTCGACACCGCGGAGTGCTGCATCGAGCTCATCAGGAGGCGGCCCGACGCGTTTCTGACGATCACCGCGGACAACGGCACGGAGTTCCACAACTACCGCGACATCGAGTCGGCCACGGGTGTGGAGTTCTACTTCGCCACCCCCTGCCACTCATGGGAGCGAGGCACCAACGAGAACACCAACGGGCTGATCCGTCAGTACCTGCCGGAGGGCCGGAGCATGGCGCATATCACGCAAGCCGATCTCGACGCGATCGCTGCGAAACTCAACTCACGACCCCGCAAGCGGCTCGGCTACAAGACGCCGGAGGAATGCTATGCACAATCGTAGGAGGTCGCTCAGGAAAGCGAAGCGGTGCACTTCAAACTTGAACTCAGGCAGCTCACCGTCGACCAATCAGCCTGCTTGACCGACGGACTGCCTAGACAAGACCTCTATGACCTGAACATGATTGTCAAGCCGCTCGATGAATGCCCGAGACAGCATGTCGACGACTTCATCTAGTGTTCCGCCGAGCAGGTCGTACTCCTCATTGAGGTAGGGATCCGGCAGGCCCAGCTCCTGCGCGACCCGACCGACAGCCTTCGCCTGAGCCGCATTACTCTTAGCGGTGAACCCGTAAATGCGGCACTTGGTTGGGTCTGACAACCGCTCGGTTCTCATGGCATCCGAGTACACCACGGAGTACTTCCATTCGCCGTACTGATCAAGCCCCGGCAGGTCGATCTTCTTCACATAGAAGCTGACGTACCCGCCGTCCTTCTGAACGTACTCTCCGAATGTCACCGACAGATCGCCGCGTGTCTTGAGTTCCTGTCGGACTGCCGCCGCCAACTTGTTCGCGATCTCGTCGAGATAGCGGTGCGCCCCCGATCTCGCCTGCTCAAGTAGGTAGTAGTCGGCCAGGTACAAGCGAGCACTCTCATCCAGCTTCATCGTGATCCCTCCAAGAGCAGGTCAACCAGCAGTCTGTTCCGGTCAACGATCCGGTCGAAGCGAAGCCGCTCACCGAAGTCGGCATCCCGCGTTGCGGAAGCTGCCCGAACCTCGAGATCCTTGATTTCATCCTCTGCACGTTCATACGGACCGAGCGCCAAGTCGACGGCGAACCTCAAGAGATTCTCCCGGGCGGTGGCCGAGATGCCGTCGCTGCGGAGCAGATCAAGGGCTACCTGGGCCAGATCAGAATGTGACAGGCCCAACCAGTCAACGTGCCCGGAAGACGCGCTGCCTCCAGGAGTCAAGTAGATGCGGATCTTCGACGGGTCGTGATAAGCGGGATTTCCGTCGATTGCGATGTCATACCGGACGAGCTGCCGATCGCTGCTGTTCGGATTCGCGCTCTGCCCGCTCTTCACCTTGTGTTCGATGAAGAACACGTAGCCAGGGCACTCGACCACAACATCGCAGGTGCATCCAACCGGGCGTCCGTTCTGTCCAGGGGCACTGCCTATGTAGACCTCTGCCTCAACGTTCGCCGCAGTCAGGTCGAGGTCACTAGGAACAGAAGGGTTCGACAGCCGCATCAGTGACAGCAAACCATCCAGATACCGCGCCCCAAGTCCGTGTGGCTTCGAGGGATTCAGGAAGTAGGCTAGGTACTGGGTGTAGCGGGTCTCAGCCGTGCCGTGACCGCATACGGACAGGACTGGCACCGGAATCCCGTCGGCGAGACTCGCTTTCAGAGCTCGCGCCTCATCGAGCCTCCGCTCTTCCCAGCCCCGATGGTAGGCGGAACGAATCTGCTCGATGGTCTCCGTGATACGTGAGCCCGCTGCCGACTGTGCGAGATCCTCCCGATTCCCACGGCGGCGTGCCTCGACAACTCGCTCGATGACCGATGCTAGATTGGCGGTCACGTGTCACACCCCCCTGGAGATCCATTGTTCCACGAGCCTCTGACATTTCGCTAAGGCGTTGGCGATCCCGTCGACTTCGCTTGAGGGTGCCTAACGTCTCGGTACTTCAGCCGCGAACGAGCGGCTGCAGTTCAGCCTAGCGCCTGCGTGAGTCGGCTGGGAAGTACGGGTTAGCCATCAGCGCCGGCGACGTACTCCAGCCTCCCCGAACAGGAGGAGGATGGCGGAGGCGGTGGCGTTGAGCGCGTAGGCGGCAAGATGGGGAGCGACCTCGTGCTCAGCCATTCCAGCACCGTGCGACTTGCTCAGGCGATTCCTCAGCGTGGCGATGATCATGAGCGTCGACTCGAAGTAGCTGTCGAGGCCGGTGTGCTCCAAGACCGTCTTGACCAACATCGCGGCCGTGTCCTGCTGCTGATAGGGCCATCTGTTAATCTCGCATAGTACCTTCATCACACTCTCGAATGCGCTTCCGCAATTCGCGAGCGCCCCCCGCGTGTCCCCTTGGCGATAGTCCGCGAGCGCCTCGAGGTACTCAACGTTTGCCTGCTTGAAGCGAGGATCCTTGAGGAGATCCAGGGCTGGCTTAGTCATCTCCAGGTGGACTACTTCGTTCTCGCACGATATCACCACTGGCCTAGACACGACTTCCTCATAGGTGAAGGTCCCGCCGAATGACGGCGGTCCATCCGAGTGCCGCGTGATGGACTCGCGAACGAAGTCCGTCAGGTGGTAGGGCAGGTCATCAACCCGCAGGATGTCGTTGATTTCTCGAACGAGTCTGTCCTCATCGACGCCAACCCGGTGCAGGCAGTCCAATCTGAAGATGTACTCAAGGAAGTCGAGGAATGACGCGTCGTCGCACTCGAGCAAGAAGGCGACGGATTCCGTTGCCGCCGACGGCCGATAGTAGCGGGTCTCCGCCAACTGCACGCGACCGTGACGCATCTGGAGAGTCCTGTGGATCTCGTCCCAGAACTCCGCTGTGCAGTCGCTGCTCCCAAATGATGCACGTTGCCCACTGAAGACGTCCCGACACCACAGCAAGACCCGATTTCGAGTGGCCTCGGGCACGGCGGCGATGCCACTCGCGGGTAGCTCCCGACGAGAGAAGACATCGAAGATGCGTTTGAGTTCCATGACCCCCCACGTGTATGGCTAACGTTCTTGGACATGAGCGGCGGCCCAGCCACCACTCAGGTTGATTCTACCTGCATGCCGTCCGCTCGATCTCCGGGTTAGCCAGCGGCGCCAGCTTCCCCGTCTCCGCGTTCCACCTCAACGACGCAGTCAGCCACATTTTCGTTCTCGAGGAAATCGAGGATTGTGCGAACATCGAGGGCGACGCCCATGGGCAGGAAATACGAGATCTCCTCAGTCCGCTCGTCACCGCATTCAACTCTGACGACTTGTGCAGGCATCAGGTGCTGCTCGTGATTGGCGACGATCATCCCAACCACTCCGTTGTCGCCACCGGTGTTCAGGACGGGGGCACCGCTCGCGCCCTGCAGCGCGGGGAACGACAGCTCTAGCCGCAGTTCGCCGTTCGGGTCTGATTCGGGGTCACGGTACCGCCGGGTCGCATGTCCCTTGTGGAAGTAGGGGGTCACTGCAAGCGCGGGATGCCGTTCACCGGGAAGACAGAATGTCGAAGAGCTACTGTATTCGAACGTACACAGGTCGGCATCGAGAGCATACTCTGGGCTGCCGAGATGAAGGCCGCCGACCGGAAGCCCCTTGACGAAGTCGTTCAGCGGTATCGCCGCAATGTCGTGACGCCTCGACCTGACGTAGGCTGAAGCCGAGCCGAAGTGGAGTTCGCCAGAAGTAAGCAAGTAGAGGGCGCCGAAGTCCCACCCGTTGTCTCTGGCCGTATCCAGTACGTGTCCGGCGGTCATGACCATTCGAACATCGCCGAACTGAAGAATGAAACCAGTGCCGAGTACCTCGCGCAGGACTCCGTCGTCGTAGCGAACGACGGGGACGATGTACTCCTGCAAACGCATTTGTCCCTCCGCCCGTCACCGGTCTGGCTAACGCTCTTTGGCTTCAGCTGCGCCGCGAAGCGGCGTCTGCTGGAAGCCAGGGTTAGGCCGCTCCGTCTGCAAGCCTCACGTACGACCACCCACCTGACGTCGACCTATTGGGCGAGACGGGCTTCCCATCACTCGTCTTGATCAACCGCTCCACCCCGAAGGGCGTCTGGAGCTTCCGCAGCCGACGAATGTACAGCAGGTTCACGCTCTTCCCCTCGTCTGTCCGCGCGGCGTCGTACAGGCCACCCTCTCCTGGTTGCAGGCAGTAGAGAAGCCGGTTGAGCACGTTGCGCTTCTGCGGCGAGAGTTCCCGCTTGTCGTCCCAACCGACGATCTCAGCAGCGTACCGGACAGTCGGCAAGTCTGATGTGACAGACAGGAACAGGGTCATGGGCGCTTCCACCGTCGGTGGGTCGTCTCGCAACTCGACCATGGGGCTCCCGGCGAACGGCTGCAAGAACATGATCTGGTCCGGCAGCTGGGCCTGGACCTGGAGTATCTCCTCAAGGACACCTTCGAAAACTCCGTTGATGAAGAGCGCTTCAGATCGCATTCGTCCCCCTCTCAGACACACCGCGGTGCGCACAAGGCTGCGACCAGCGTGAGTCGCCGCGTCACAGCTTCCCGACGTACTCCGCGATCACCATGACCTCGTCAGCCTCGCCCTCCACCACGATCTCCTCGAACTGCGGATTCACTGGCACCAGCCGCACCCGCGAATGCTGCCACTCACCGTTCTCGCCCGCAACCTTCTCCGAGAAGTACTTCTTCACGGTGTACGGCCCGCCGATCTCCGGGTCGTCGATCGGCCCCATCGCGAGCACGATCTTCCCTTGTCGCGTCCCGGCGGGTTTCGCCCGGAACACCACGTAGTCCCCATCGTCCAGCAGCGGCTCCATCGAGTGGCCCACGACCTGCGCCACGAACATCCGCTGGTCGAGCTTCCCGATCGAAGACGGCGCTTCCACCCAGCCCTCGAGCTCGACGGTCCGGCCCTCGCCGAAGTACCCAGCCGCTGCCGCGAGCGAGTAGACCGGCAGGTGCGTCACATAGGCACCGGCTTCTGCGGCCTCGGAATCCGGCTCCACGAGCTTGAGAATCGGGCCCTCCGAAAGCGCAAACAGGTTCTCCATCAAGTCGCCGAACTGCTGCGGCCTCAGCGCCTCGAAGAAGCTCTGGTTCACCCGCGCGAAACGCCAGCGCTCCCCCGCAAGCTCGGTCATCCGCTCGCACCAGTCGCGCATGGCCTGGTCTTTGAGATCGGTGTTCTCCCAGACGCGACCCTTGGTCTCGATGATCCAGTTGACCTCACCGGAGTCGCTCTTCTGCACGACGACCCAGTCGGGGTAGTAGAACGCCCGAGCGCCGGACGGCTTCAGGTAGTCCACGCGGAACTGCGTGTTCGAATCCCCTTGTGCCGTGGTGCCGAGCGCGGCGAATCGCACCACGTCGCGAGCCCCGTCCAAGAACTCTGCGAACGCACGCTCGAAGTTGTTGTAGGTCGCCACGTAGTTGAACACCGTCTTGCGCGCCTGGAAGAGCGGCAGGTTGCGCCGCCACGGGAACGGCTTCGTGTCGGAGAGCTTGAACTCGGCGCGCTCGAACTCGACCCCGCGCCGCTCGTAGGCGAGCTTCGAAACCTGCGCGGCAAGGTACGCGGCGATCGAATCACTCGAGCGCGCGATGGCGCGACGCGCACGCTCGTCATCCAGCGAGACCGCCAAGCCGAAACATCGCTCCGCGAGGTACTGTTTCACCTTAGGAACCAGCTTGGCGAACGCGTCATCAGTGAGCCGGGCCGCTTCGATCAACTTGCGGACCACGATCGACACCAGCTCCTGGGCGAGCGGCGGGACGGCGGCCTCGACGGTCGCGCTTCCCACGGG
>JAVERH010000060.1:0-11896 GCA_034007245.1 Coriobacteriia bacterium
GGACCATCCAGTCCATGGTGGCTGCACCGTCGTGGACCTCGCCGATCTTGTGCGACCTGCCTGTATAGAACAGGATTCGCTCGGTCGTCGTGGTCTTACCGGCGTCGATATGAGCCATGATCCCGATATTTCGGGTCATAGCGAGCAGTGTCCTCTTCGAAGCCATATCGTGTACTCGTCCTCTTCCTCGGTCCGGCTCAGGCTCAGGCTCTACCAGCGGTAGTGACTGAATGCCCGGTTGCTTTCGGCCATCTTGTACAGGTCTTCACGCCTCTTGACCGATGCGCCAAGACCGTTCGAAGCGTCCATGATCTCTCCAGCAAGACGCTCAGCCATGGTCTTCTCACGGCGCTTACGCGAGAACCCGACGATCCAGCGGATAGCGAGTGTGGTCGACCGGCGTGAGTTCACCTCGATCGGAACCTGGTACGTCGCGCCACCGACACGCTTCGGCTTGACCTCGAGCGTCGGACGGACATTGTCCATGGCTTTCTTGAACACCGAGAGCGGGTCCTGAGCCATCTTCTCTTCGACGATGTCGAACGCGCCATACACGATGCGCTCGGCGACCGACTTCTTGCCGTCGAGCAACACCTTGTTGATCAACTGGGTGACCAGCCGGTTGTTGTAAACCGGATCCGGGAGCACCTCACGGCGCTGTGCTGCTGCACGCCTTGGCATACTTCACTCCTCTACTCACACGATAGGTCCACCTGCCATGACAGACGGACCGGGGAATGTCAGTCCTTACTTGGGCTTCTTCACGCCGTAGCGCGAACGAGCCTGCATGCGCTTGTTGACACCAGCGGCGTCAAGCGCACCACGGACGATCTTGTAGCGTACACCCGGGAGGTCCTTCACTCGGCCGCCACGCACGAGCACAATCGAGTGCTCTTGCAGATTGTGGCCGATGCCAGGGATGTACGCCGTGATCTCCATCCCATTGGTCAGACGGACACGGGCGACCTTACGGAGCGCCGAGTTCGGCTTCTTGGGCGTAGTCGTGTACACACGCGTGCACACGCCGCGCTTCTGAGGGTTTCCCTTCAGCGCAGGCGTCTTGCTCTTGTCAACGGCCTGGACGCGACCCTTGCGCACGAGCTGGTTGATGGTGGGCACTACTCATCTCCTTAGATCGATCACATTCGAGCTCTATGACACGGCGCCCGTTCCTTGGCGCCGAGCGTAGTCGCAACGCGCAACTCTAGCAAAGCACCTCACCCGAGTCAAGTACCACGCACCCGGGCGTATCCAGTCTCCCACCCACCGGCAGGCAAGTGGCGCGCACCGGTTCCCGGACTTTACGTCCCGGAACCGGTGCGAGTCGTACCTATATCTCGGAGAACTGCGCCTCCAGCTTGGCGTGAACCCCGCAGAAATGACCGTCCTTCGCCTTATTGGGACAGGGCGTTCCATCCACCCGGAACGCACGGCACAGGCCATCTGAGTCCGCGAGCCTGGCATGAACGCCGCAGTACCGTGAACCATCTTTGGCGGGATGCGTGCACGGCGTACCATCACCGAACGTCGCCTCACACAGGCGTGCTTCCGGCTCATCCGATACGGCCGGCGTCGGCTCGTTGGGGTCGAAGACCACTCCCTCGAAGCCGCTCACGTCGATAGCCTCGTTGGCAGCTCCAAGATCGAGATCCGCAAACAGAGCCTCGGTCTCCTCGGGCGTCAGTCCACCCTCTTCGAGCGCAGGACCCGGCAGCATGGCTTCCAGCTCAAGAAGCTCATCGGGAGCGAACTGCGGCAGCGGGCCACCGTTCTCATCGCCACTCCACTCCGCTGACTGACCGCGATACGTGAGCTTCACCGAACGGTACCGCTTCATACCGGTCGCCGCAGGTATGAGCTTGCCGATGATGACGTTCTCCTTGAGACCAAGTAGCTCATCGGACTTGCCGGCCATGGCCGCATCCGTAAGAACACGGGTGGTCTCCTGGAAGGACGCCGCGGAGAGGAAGCTGTCCGTTGCAAGCGATGCCTTGGTGATACCGAGAAGCACAGAATGTCCGACTGCCGGCTCCCCACCATTGGCCACAACGCGCTCATTCTCGGACTCATACTGCAAGCGATCCACTAGTTGACCGGGCAGGAACGTCGTGTCTCCGGCCTCGGTCACAGATATCTTGCGCATCATCTGACGCGCGATGACCTCGATATGCTTGTCGTTGATGTCGACGCCCTGGCTGTGGTACACGTCCTGGACCTCGCGCACGATATAGCCGAGTACCGACTTGGGACCACGAAGGAGCAATAGGTCATGGGGGTTCACCGAGCCCTCTGTCAGCTGGGTGCCCGCCTCAACGGTCGCGCCGTCGGCAATCCCGGGGCGCAGACGTCCACGACGAGAGGTCGTATAGACCTTCTCTGTGCCATCCTCGGCCGTGATCGTCAGCGTGCGAGTCTTATCTCCTTCTTCCATTGCAAGCACACCAGTGATCTCCGAGAGCTGCGCCTGGCCCTTTGGCTTCCGTGCCTCGAAGAGCTCTGTGACACGCGGAAGACCGTGCGTGATGTCATCGCCTGCGACACCACCGGTGTGGAAGGTGCGCATCGTGAGCTGCGTGCCTGGCTCGCCGATCGACTGAGCCGCGATGATTCCCACCGCAGTGCCGATATCGACAGGCCGACCAGCCGCAAGATCGAAGCCGTAGCACTTCTGACAGATACCGTGAGCCGCCCGACATGTCATGACCGTGCGGGCCTGGATCGTCTTCACGCCTGCGTCTAGCAGTCGCTGCAAGTCCTTGTCGTTCTTGATGTAGTCACCGGCTTCGATCAGCACTTCACCGGTCTTCGCGTCCACTACCGACTCGAAAAGGCAGCGACCCACAAGATCGTGATCAGGCTGATCGCGCTCGTCGAGCAGAGTGAACTCCATAGCTTCATCTGTACCGCAGTCGCTCTCGCGCACGATGACGTCCTGCGCAACATCCACCAGGCGGCGCGTGAGGTAGCCGGAGTCAGCGGTACGCAGCGCGGTATCGGCAAGACCCTTGCGGGCGCCGTGGGTAGAGATGAAGTATTCGAGGACCGAAAGACCCTCACGGAAGTTGGCCTTGATCGGACGATCGAGAATCTCACCCTTCGGGTTCGCCATGAGGCCTCGCATACCGGCCAACTGACGGACCTGCTTGATGTTACCCCGTGCGCCTGAGTGGGCCATCATGTAGATAGGGTTGAACTTATCGAAGCCCTCCGCCATCGCATCACCGACATCGTCGGTCGCGCGCGTCCAGACATCGACGATCTGACGGTGCCTCTCTTCGCGAGTGATGAGACCGCGATCGTACTGGTGCTCGATCTTCTCAACCTCGGCCTCGGAGTGTTCGATGATCTCAGCCTTGGCCTCAGGCACCACTGCGTCGTAAACGCCGACCGTCACGCCGGCACGGGTCGCGTAATGGAAGCCAAGACGCTTGACCTCATCGAGGATCGCACCCATCTGCGTCGTCGAATACACGACCGAGCAATCCTCCACGATACGGGATATGCCCTTCTTATCCACCTCGTGATTGATGAACGGGTAGTCGTCCGGGAGCGAGCGGTTGAACGTGATACGTCCCACCGTGGTCTCGATGCGCTCTCCGGCCTTCCTCTCCTCAGATACACCCGCCGCAGTCTCGATGATGAGGTCGCCTCGCAAACGCACGGTGACCTGCGCCTGGAGATCGAGATCCGCACGGCTGTCGTAGGCAAGCTGCGCGTCTTCGAAGTCCGCGAACAATCGGCCTTCGCCATCAGAACCCTCGCGAATGGTCGTCAGATAGTACAGACCGATAACCATATCCTGCGATGGAACGGTGAGTGGACGACCGTGGGCCGGACTCTTGATGTTGTTGGTGGAAAGCATCAGCGTACGCGCCTCTGCCTGCGCCTCCACTGAGAGCGGCAGGTGTACTGCCATCTGGTCGCCGTCGAAGTCGGCGTTGAACGCGGTACACACAAGCGGGTGCAGCCGGATGGCCTTACCCTCTACGAGGATCGGCTCAAACGCCTGGATACCAAGACGGTGCAAGGTGGGGGCACGGTTGAGCATCACGGGGTGGTCGGAGATGACCTCTTCAAGCACATCCCAGACGACATCCCGTGCACGATCAACCATGCGCTTGGCGCTTTTGATGTTCTGTGCGTACTCCATATCCACGAGTCGCTTCATCACGAACGGCTTGAAGAGCTCCAGCGCCATGACCTTAGGAAGGCCGCACTGGTGCAGTTTGAGCTCCGGGCCGACGACGATAACCGAGCGGCCAGAGTAGTCGACACGCTTGCCGAGCAGGTTCTGGCGGAAACGGCCCTGCTTACCCTTCAGCATATCGCTGATGGATTTCAGCGGACGGTTACCGGGACCCGTCACCGGGCGACCACGGCGACCGTTGTCGAACAGCGCGTCCACGGCCTCCTGCAGCATGCGCTTCTCGTTGTTCACGATGATCTCAGGTGCACCGAGATCGAGCAGCCTCTTGAGGCGGTTGTTCCGGTTGATGACACGCCGGTACAGGTCGTTCAGATCGCTCGTAGCGAAGCGACCACCGTCGAGCTGCACCATCGGACGCAGATCCGGCGGAATCACCGGAATCGCTTCGAGGATCATCCACTCGGCACGGTTCGTCGAATTGAGGAACGCTGAGACGACCTTCAAGCGCTTGATCGCCTTCTGCTTCTTCTGACCCTTGCCTTCGTCGATGACCTGCTTGAGGTCGTCCGAGAGTACCTGCATGTCGATCTGCTTCAGGAGATCCTGGATAGCCTCAGCACCCATACCACCGCGGAAGTAGTCGCCATAGCGAAGCTTCATCTCGCGATACAGCGTCTCATCGTTGATGAGATCCTTGACGACGAGCTTCTGGAAACGATCGAACGCCTCGCGGAGCAGCTCGCGCCGCTCCTCGAGCTCTTCTTCCAGGTCGCGAATGTCGCGGCGTGCCTCAGCCTCGATCTTCTTGATGCGATCGGCAGGGGCGACCTCCTCGTCGAAGGACTCCCCCTCTGCGGGCTCGAGCTCACCCTTGGCGACGGCGACGAGACGATCACGCTCAGCCTCAGCCTGCGCCTTCTCTTCCACGACCTCGCTCTCGAGGGCCTGAAGATCGGCCTCGAGTTCATCACGAAGCATGTCCAGATCGGCTTCACGATCCTCTTCATTCACCGAAGTGATGATCGAGGATGCGAAGTACAGCACCTTCTCTAGATCGCGTGGAGCGATATCGAGCAGGTAGCCCATGCGACTCGGTACACCCTTGAAGTACCAGATATGTGAGACCGGCGCAGCGAGCTCGATATGGCCCATGCGCTCACGGCGGACCTTGGCCCGCGTGACCTCGACACCGCAACGCTCACAGATGATGCCCTTGAAGCGGACGCGTTTGTACTTGCCGCAGAAGCACTCCCAGTCCTTAGTAGGACCGAAAATCTTCTCGCAGAACAGGCCGTCCTTCTCAGGCTTGAGCGTACGATAGTTGATAGTCTCGGGCTTCTTCACTTCGCCACGCGACCACTGGCGGATCTGCTCCGAGCTGGCAAGCCCGATGCGGAGCTTATCGAAGTTGTTGACGTCGACGTCGAGCAACGTTCATTCCTCCATCCGGTGAGCGCCCGAAGTTGCCTGGGCGCCTACCCGTTCGTCCCGACCGGGCCCCTACTCGTCGCCACCAGGGGCGACGTTATCTTCTGCACTGATCTCAAGTGAAAGGTCGATCTCTGAGGTATCGAGGTCATCAAGTGACTCGCTGCCATCAGAGGCGCCACGGCTCCCGGAGCCATGCGTGTCCTGAATGCCGGTGAGGTCAAGTCCGAGCTCCTCAGCGGTACGGAACACGTCGTCCTCGTCCTCCTTGAGCTCGATCTGATCGCCGGACTCAGACATGATCTCAACATCGAGACACAGTGACTGCATCTCCTTGATGAGGACTTTGAAGCTCTCGGGGATACCCGGCTCCGGGATGTTCTCACCCTTGACTATGGCCTCGTACGCCTTCACGCGGCCAAGGACATCGTCGGACTTGATGGTGAGGACTTCCTGCAACACGTAGGCAGCGCCATACGCGTAGAGGGCCCACACCTCCATCTCACCGAAGCGCTGACCGCCGAACTGCGCCTTACCACCGAGCGGCTGCTGGGTGATGAGAGAGTACGGACCAGTCGAGCGTGCGTGGATCTTGTCATCGACCAGGTGCAACAGCTTCAGGATGTAGATGATGCCGACGGTGACCGGCTGGCGGAACGGCTCACCGGTGCGACCATCGAACAGCAGGGTCTTACCCTCACCGTTGATCGTCGGGATCACTTCATCGTATGTGTGCGTACCATAGCGCGCCTTGGCCTGGAGTTGGACGTTTCGAGCCGCCTTCACAAGCGTCTGCGAGATCTCATGCTCCTTTGCACCGTCGAACACCGGTGTCGCGATATGGATCGGGCCGTCGACCGGATCCTTCTGCTTCTCATCATCACTCCAGCCCACACGAGCAGCCCAGCCGAGATGAGTCTCGAGAAGCTGTCCGATGTTCATGCGACTCGGTACACCAAGCGGATTGAGGATGATGTCGACCGGCGTCCCGTCGGCCAGGAAAGGCATGTCCTCGACCGGAAGGATCTTGGAGATAACACCCTTGTTTCCGTGACGACCGGCGAGCTTGTCGCCCACCTGGATCTTGCGCTTCTGCGCTACATACACACGCACGAGTTCATTGACACCGGGGTTCAGATCATCCTCGTTGTCACGACTCATCTTCTGGACTGCGATGACACGACCGGTCTCACCGTGCGGTATCTTCAGTGAGGTATCGCGAACCTCGCGCGCCTTCTCTCCGAAGATCGCACGGAGCAGACGCTCTTCGGCCGTAAGCTCGGTCTCGCCCTTCGGGGTGACCTTACCCACCAGCACGTCGCCAGGGAAGACCTCAGCGCCGATACGAATGATGCCGTCCTCGTCGAGGTTCGCCAGGATGTCCTCACCCACGTTGGGAATCTCGCGGGTGATCTCTTCCGGGCCAAGCTTGGTGTCGCGCGCCTCGACCTCGTACTCCTCGATATGGATCGAAGTCAACACGTCGTCACTCACAAGACGCTCGGAGAGGATGATCGCGTCCTCGTAGTTGTAGCCCTCCCATGGCATGAATGCCACGAGCAGGTTCTGGCCGAGCGCAAGCTCGCCAGCTTCGGTGGACGGTCCATCCGCGAGAACCTGACCTACGGCGACCTTCTCACCGGTCGAGACAAGCGGGCGATGGTTGATGCAGGTGCCCTGGTTGGAACGCATGAACTTGGGAAGCTTATAGCGATCCACACCATCTTTGGTGGTGATCTCGATAGCCGTACTATCCACGAAACTCACAGTACCCGGCCGCTTGGCCAGCAAGATCTCACCGGTGTCAACCGCCGAGCGGTACTCCATACCGGTGCCGATCAGTGGTGCAGACGGGGTAAGGAGCGGCACAGACTGACGTTGCATGTTCGAACCCATGAGGGCACGGTTCGCGTCGTCGTGCTCGAGGAACGGAATGAGCGCTGTAGCCACCGATACGATCTGACGGGCCGAAACGTCCATCAGGTCGACGCTATGAGGCTCGACGTCCTCAGGGTTACCTCCCTTGAGGAGGCAGAGCACACGCTCGTTCAGGAATGCGCCGGTCTTAGGATCGACCGGCTCAGCCGCCTGCGCGATGATGAACTGCTCCTCCGCGTCTGCCGTAAGGTAGATGATCTCGTCGGTAACGCAACCCTTCACGACCTTGCGATACGGGGTCTCGATGAAACCATAACCGTTGATGCGCGCAAAAGTCGCGAGCGAGCCGATAAGACCGATGTTCGGACCTTCAGGCGTCTCGATCGGGCACAGGCGACCGTAGTGCGACGGATGCACGTCTCGCACCTCGAAGCCGGCACGCTCACGCGACAGACCACCAGGGCCAAGCGCCGATACACGACGCTTGTGAGTCAAGCCATCGAGCGGGTTCGTCTGACCCATGAACTGGGAAAGCTGCGAAGAACCGAAGAACTCCTTGATGGAGGCGACGATCGGCCTGATATTGATCAGCGACTGAGGTGTGATCTGCTCGACGTCCTGCGTCGTCATCCGCTCACGGACGACACGCTCCATACGGGCCAGACCGATGCGGAACTGATTCTGGATCAACTCGCCGACCACACGCACCCGGCGATTGCCCAAGTGGTCGATGTCGTCGACTTCGTACGTACGATCCTCGGCACCAAGGCGAACGTTGTCGTACTTCGCCCTGATGGTCGCAGCGACATCGTCGGTGATGTACTCACGATAGTCCTGCTCCCACAGACCGAAGAGGTGCTTCATCATACCCACAACGTCTTCGTTGGTGAGCGTGTGGACCTCTGCGGGAATGGTCACGTCCAGTTTGCGATTGAGCATATAGCGCCCGACCTTACCAAGGTCGTAGCGCTGCGGATTGAAGAAGAGTCCGTCGAGCAGCGAACGCGCAGACTCCACATTGGCTGGCTCACCCGGACGCAAGCGCTTGTACAACTCGATGAGCGCCTCTTCACGAGTCGTGGTGTGATCGCGTGCAAGCGTCTGCCGCACGACGAACGAGTCACCAAGCACATCGAGTATCTCTTCTTCGGTCTCCGCGATGCCGAGCGCGCGAACGAGCACGGTGGCCGGAACCTTGCGCTTCCGGTCGACGCGCACGTACGCCTCGCCGAACTGCTTGTCCGGCTCCATGGGTCGCCCTGGAGCGACCCATGAGAACCATGGGCGCCCGAGTTCGAACTCCAACCACGCCCCCCGGCTCGGAATTACCGAACCGACAGCGTAGTTCTTGTTGTTGCGGATATCCCACTTGAAGTAGGCACCCGGCGAACGCACGAGCTGTGAGACCACGACACGTTCGGTGCCATTGATGACGAAGGTCCCACGGTCGGTCATGAGCGGGAAATCACCCATGAACACCTGTTGTTCCTTCATCTCACCGGTCTCTTTGTTGATAAAGCGCACCTCCACGAATAGGGGTGCCTGGTACGACATGTCCTTCTCTTTGCACTCATCAACCGAGTACTTGGCGTCACCGAACTCATGCGCGCCGAACTCAACGGCGAGCGTGTCGGTGAAGTCACTGATAGGAGACATGTCTCGGAACGTCTCATTGAGTCCCTCTTCGAGGAACCATTTAAAGCTGTCCGTCTGGATGGCGATAAGATTAGGGACCTCTAGGATCTCCGAAATCTTCGCGAACGAACGGCGCTGGCGAGCACCAGCGGGAACGGGGGAACCTGCTTCGAGCGGCACCAGGTTATTCCTCCTTATACCCGAGCGGTGTACTGAGAGTCGCAAACGATCAGTTTACCGAAGGGTAAGCCCCCGGTCAACTCATACTTGATTCTAACCGTGCGGGGTGGTCAGTGGCGCCTGTGCGCCACTGACCACGAGCCCTTCGAGTCCGTACCGGCACCCAATAAGGCGTTGACTACTTGACCTCGACGGTCGCACCGGCGCCCTCGAGCTTTGCCTTGGCTTCCTCGGACTTCTCCTTGGTAACACCAGTGAGAACAGCCTTCGGGGCTGAGTCGACCAGATCCTTGGCTTCCTTCAGGCCCAGATTGGAGTCCAACTCGCGGACAGCCTTGATGACCTGGATCTTGGTACCACCAGCTGCCGTGATGATCACGTCGAAGCTGTCCTTCTCCTCGACGACAGCGGCTTCGCCAGCAGCGGCAGGAGCGGCAGCGACAGGAGCGGCAGCCGAAACACCAAAGACCTCTTCCATCTCCTTGACGAGCTCAGCGAGCTCGAGGGCCGGAGCGGCCTTGACCCACTCGAGGATATCTTCGCGCTTAAGATCAGCCATTTCTTAGTTCTCCTTCTGTTGTCCGGGACCGCACGACATGAGCGTCGGTCCGCATACGTAGTGTCGTCGTGCTATGCAGCGGCCTTCTGGTCCGCCACGGCCTGGACGACGCGTGCGAATGCACCTGCGGGCGCATTGGCCATCGCCATGAGACTGCGAACCGGGTTGAGCATGGTACCCATAAGCTTCGCGATGAGTTCGTCGCGGGATGGAAGCGATGCGATCGCCTTGACTGCTTCTGCATCGACCACCTGTCCGTCGATCAGGCCACCTTTGAAGCTGAAGACCTTGTGCTCCTTCGAGAACGCAAGGAGGCCCTTGGCAGTCGCGGCAGGATCCTCGGGAGTGAAGACAAAGACCGTGGGACCCTCCAGGAACTGATCCATGATAGGAAGCTCGAGTTCGCGGATCGCGATCTGAGCGAGCGAGTTCTTATACACGGTGACCACAGCGTCTGTGCCGCGAAGCGTCGTGCGCAGAACACGCATCTCCTTGACGGTCAGCCCTCGATAGTCGGCCATGATGACACCGGCCGAAGTCTCAAGACGCTCCTTGATCTCCGCTACCTGCTGCTGTTTCTCGTTAGTCGGCATACACTCACCTCCCTTCCGGCACGCGACCACGCCTGCGGGCTGCGGTCGCGAATTGGAGTCTCTACTCCAAAATGCAACGTGGCCCCCGCCTGTGAGAGCGGAGGCCACGTAACGAAGACGCATGTGCGTCAAGCGTATCTTGGTTGCTCCACCTCGGCTGGCGGAACCTGGCCAGGTTCCTTTCGACCCGGATGCCTCCGAGTACCTGCTGTCTACGGCAGC
The DNA here is from genome assembly GCA_034007245.1 of Coriobacteriia bacterium. Lineage (GTDB taxonomy): Bacteria > Actinomycetota > Coriobacteriia > Anaerosomatales > Anaerosomataceae > Anaerosoma. The sequence goes on from JAVERH010000060.1 coordinate 10,643, forward strand.
GTGCGTGCGTGCGTTTTCAATGACAAGCGGGGGCGATTATCTCCGAACCCGCCCGTTGGTGCAAGCCCGAAACAGAATCAGACCTCTTCGAGCAGGTTACGCGTCTTCGCAGGATCGACCTTGATACCCGGGCCCATCGTCGTCGAGACGGTGATCGACTTGATGTAACGACCCTTCGACGATGCCGGCTTCACGCGGAGGATCTCATCCAGGAGTGCACCGTAGTTCTGGATAAGCTCCTCGGTCGTGAACGACTTCTTGCCGATGCCAACGTGCGCGATGCCGTGCTTGTCGGCGCGATACTCGACACGGCCAGCCTTGAGCTCCTTGACGACGCGTGCAACATCCATGGTCACTGTGCCGAGCTTGGGGTTCGGCATGAGTCCGCGAGTACCGAGAATCTTACCAAGTCGCCCGACCTTACTCATCATATCGGGGGTAGCGACGGTAGCGTCGAAGTCGAGAAAGCCTCCAGAGATACGCTCGACGAGGTCATCGGAGCCGACAACGTCTGCCCCAGCCTCTTCGGCCTCCTTGGCCTTCTCGCCTTGGGCGAAGACGGCCACGCGTACCGTCTTACCGGTGCCGGCAGGAAGCGAGATGCTGCCACGCACCTGCTGGTCTGCCTGGCGGGTATCGACGCCGAGACGGAAGTGCGCCTCGACGGTCTCGTCGAACTTGGCCGGAGCGAGCTCCGTGATCAGGCTCATCGCCTCGAAGGGGCTATACAGCCTTTCGCGATCGACGGCCGCAAGGGCCGCGTTCATCCTCTTGCCTCGCTTCATGGTTCCTCCTCGTGGTTAACGGGCTGCGAGGGCCCTCCCACACTATGGGGCCAGTCTTACCGGCCCGACGTTCGAATCCGATCCGACGCGAATGGCGCCGGGGTACTGCTATCCCTTGACCGTGAAACCCATCGAGCGCGCAGTGCCCGCGATGATCTTCATAGCGGCCTCCACGTCGTTCGCATTCAGGTCGGGCATCTTGGTCTCAGCGATCTCACGCAGCTGTGCCTCTGTCACGGACGCCACCTTGACGCGATTAGGGGTGGCCGAACCCGTGTCGATGCCTGCAGCCTGCTTAAGCAGGACGGCTGCCGGAGGAGTCTTGAGAATGTACGTGAACGAACGATCCTCATAGACAGTGATCTCCACCGGAATGATGGTGCCCATCTTATCCTGCGTATCGGCGTTGAATGCCTGGCAGAACTGCATGATATTGACCTGGTGCTGTCCAAGAGCAGGACCGACCGGA
>JAVERH010000010.1:0-31042 GCA_034007245.1 Coriobacteriia bacterium
TCTCCGGATTCACAGGTTGAAACGAGCAGAGTCGTCCGATGCCAAGGCAGCCCCTCTCCCGCACCTACGTTTCTGTCGTTCAACCACCATCCGCTCGCAACGGGCTGGACAGTGATTCTGCTAGACGGCTCTACTGCAGCGAGTCCGCCGCAGGCACCCCTACATCTGTGCCCGTGGCATCCGAACTTCCAGCAGCTACACCTGTCGTCTCGTCCGAGATCTCCGCATCCTCGGTCAGCATATACAGCTTGCCGGTCTCAAGATCCTGATAGACGCTGCCAAGTTCGGAGTAGGCACCTCCGGCGGACATCATCTGCTCGGCCATCTCATCCATCTTCTCGATCTCTGTGACGTCATCTTTCGCGATTATCTCTGTCGCCGAGGGCATATCGAGATTCCAGAAGGTGAGAAGAGCCACGATCAAGCCACACGAGAAGACGATCATCACATCTACGAGATTCATCAAAGATGCCCGGGGATCGGCACTCTCCAGCTCGACAGAGGCACTGCTAAGGAACGATCTTGATCGGAAGTCATGGCGTGGCATGGCTACTCCCCTGCGCACATATCGACAGCTGCATGCATCGAGGCAGCCACATGCTTGTCAACGACCACACGCTCTTCTGCGTCTGCTTGTTCCCCGCCAAGGTCGACATCACCTGTGGCGACATACATGTCCTCGGCCACGTCCTTCTCGACGCCTGTCCGCTTCTCCACCGCCTTCTGGAGAATGCAGCTTGCGATGGACTCGACCGAGACTATGTACGCTTCGTACCAATGCTTGCGGATGTTGGCCACCACCAAGCACACGACCGCGATGATCATCCCCGCTACGGTCGTATCGAACGCGATGAGGAGCGAGGTGGAAAGAGTCGCGGCGTCGCCCTGTCCAAGCGCGACGATGCCCGGGCCAAGTGGGATCAGCGTTCCCATAAGACCCAACATCGGAGCCACCTTCACCCCAAGGTTTACCCGGTCTATAACCCTCCGGTATCGTTCATTCACTTGGAATACAAGGGACTTAGCCAGTGCGAACAGGTCATCATCCGGAAGGTCCATATCGTGCGCCAGGGTAACGAGCACACTCTTCTGGTAACGGAGTAACCCGCTCTCCTCGATCACGTCAACGACTTCACTTGGTTTCGCATCGTTGATCGCATTGATGAACTGCGGCATGGTCACCTTATAGTGCCGCCGCTCGGTGTAGTACTCCGCAATGACAGAGCCTATTAGGAAGATCGCGTATCCGATAAGGACGATAAGCAGCGCCATCGTAGGCACAAGCATCCCTTGAGCGACCAGGTGAAGCATGTCCTTCATATAGAACGTGTTCATGTGCGATAGGATCCTTTCTCAGTCGTGCAGGACCGAATGACCTTCCAACCACACCCGCCCTAGAACGGACCTACCGGCAGAATGACCCCACCGATCATCACTCAGCGATCGCGTGGGGGCCTGCTTTCCCGCAGGCCCCCCGGATCCTATAGCGACCAAAGGCTCACTTCAGTCTGCCGTCAGGCACCTCAGTCCCAGAGCGAGAGAAGCTGATCTACCGTCGTGGTCGGAAACACGGACTGCCCTCCCAGGAAGGTCAACTTCCCTATGGACGACGTCTTGCCGCCAACAAAATCGAGCATCGAGACCGCACCGTCGTCGAATAGAAGCAGGACGGACTTCCTTCCTCCCTGCAGTACGCCTCCGGTGACGGCATCGGGGTAGTTCCTCCCTGTTGCCACGGCGGCGTTGTCATAGATGAAACCTGCACCTGACTCGTCGACTATCCAGCTAGCCACAGCGGCAGAAGTCGCGTAGCGATTGACACCTGCGAGCCTGATGACGTTCTCTGCGCCGAATACTGCTTTCAGGCTGTCTTCCGTCTGTGAGGACACCGCAGCAGTCCCACCAACGATGATGACTCGGGTGAAACCTCCCTCGACGATTGCGTCGAACGAAGCCGGGTCGAGGCTGTTGTCCGAGCCAGCGAGAAAGACCGGAGCGCCAGCTGCATTGGCGTATGGAGAGACGGACAGGGCATCCGCAAACTTGTTCCCCGTAGCCACAAGCGCTGTATCGCCCCATGAGCCTAGCTTCGACCTGTAGACCTCGAGGGCCGTGTCGCAGCGGCTGGTACCCGCTATGCGGGTGACGTTGTCCGAGCCCAGTTCAGTCTTCAGCGTGGCCTCAGCTGCGCTCGAGACCGCGGAAGTCCCACCGATGATCGTGACACGATCGACACCGAGGGTCCTGATGGCCGTTAGTACCTGGTCGGAAAGTCGCGCTTGCGCGGTGAGCAACACCGGACAGTCGACGACGCCAGCGTAAGCAGCAGCAGAAAGCGCATCGGGGAAGTTGTATGCGTAGGCGATGACAGCCTCATCCACCCCGTCCGGATAGGCAGCGTTGGCTATCTCCACAGCCGTATCGAGACGGGTCGGCCCCTCGAGGCGCTCGGGTACGACAGAACCGTTATACGCAGGGTCTGTCTTATACGTAGCGTACGCATAGACAGTGTTCGTGGCCGCGACAGACTCGCCGAATCCTTCCTGGTAGGCCCAAACCACTTCTTGACCGACTCTAGGTGCAAGGTAGTCGGATGCATCGGGGATCGCTCCCTCGAGGGTGCCGTCAGCCTCCGAAGCAGTCTCGAGTGTCGCGCCCTCTTTCAGATAGACAAATGCCTCGGCATCGCTTCTGGTGCTGCCGAACGCGCTATCGTCGGCTGCTGCGTCTTCGGCACCGTAGTAGTAGACGGTGAGGTAGTTGTCCGGATAGGTGTCATCAGTGTTCTTCTGTGTGAACCACTTGTTGCAGCGCCAGGTGATCTTGTCGAGATATACGTTGTAGACCGAACCGTTGCCGAGCTGCTTCCAGGGACGGTACCACTCCGATCCCACGTATGCAGCCGGAAGTGTCACGTCCTTCAGGTTGGGGCAAACGTCGAATGTCATTTCTCCGATATACGTGAGCGAATCGGGAAGCACGATAGATTCAAGACTCGTGCAGGTGCGGAACGCAGCGTAGCCAGTGGAGTCGAGCTTGCTTCCCTCCGCGAAGTCGACATCCCAAAGCGCCGTACAGTTTTCAAAGGCACCGTTGCCGATCGAGACCACGGAGGCTGGGATGTCAATCGACGTCAGAGCGGTACAGCCATAAAACGCGTAGCTGTAACCGACGCGCTTCCAGGTCTGTCCGTCTTCCCAGTCGGTCGCGGCGATATTGAGGGGGCGATCGGAAATGGTGACGATCGTATCGGGAAGCGTCACCGAGGACAGCTCCGTGCACCCGTTGAAAGCACTCGCTCCGATCCTGGTGACCTCGTAGGTGATCCCATCGTAGTAGACCGTCTCGGGAATGGTGACCGCCTGAGTGTCGATAGGGATCGCGGGGGCGACAGCCATCACCGTTCCAGACTGGGTCATCGCACTCGTGTCCGGCGGCCCCACTTCGACGGTATAAGACGTCTCTTGGGCCACCGAGTAGTGCGTCAGAACCCTGTAAGTGACCTTTACCCCGCCTGCGAGCGTTGTGACCGTGAATGTGTCACCCACGCGCACGGCCTCAACAGGAGCGAGCGTGTCTGCCCATAGGTAGGACCAGACCGCACCGTCGGCCGAGCTGGTCTCATCGCTACTTGCTCCATCAATGAATGTCCAGGTCATATCCTGGTCGTAGGCCTCACCCGGAAGGGAGGGTACCCGCCCTTCGAAGATCGCCTCATCGCCGTTGTCGAGTGTCGCAAGCTCGGTCTCCGGCTCGACGAGCACGTTGGAGTAGAACGTCTTCTTCGCGTCGGTACGGAAGTAGCTCACACCGTAGTAGATGTCAGAACCATAGGCCAACGTCTCTAGAGAACAGCATCCTTTGAAAATGGGGACTGCGGAGTTGTTCAGGATGGTAGCTGTACTTTCGATCGTCGCCGTTCGCAGAGCAGTACAGTCTCTGAAGGCGCCGTTGTTGATCGTTCCAACCGAAGGCGGGACGGTGAGAGTCGTCAGCGCGCTACAACCGACGAATGCATCTGCCGATATGACGGCGGGAGTGGTCGACGCCTCCTGCGAGAAGGTCACGGAGCCAAGCGAAGTACAGTCACAGAAGGCATGGTCTTCAATCGCCGTAAGCGATGCGGGAAGGTCTATCGTTTGCAGTTTCGGGCAGTCGTAGAACGTGGCCATACCAACCGTCTGCAGCTGGCTTCCCGGCTCAAGCGTAACCGACTCAAGCGAGTAGCAGCGCTGGAAGCAACCTTCCACATACTGGTCATCGAGGATGAATCCACCATCTATCGTCGTAACAGAAGCGGGAATGGTGATCGACGGAAGCGCAGAGCAGTCCTGGAATACTTTCCATGTGATGGTCTCGAGCACAGAGCCTTCTGCGAATGTCACCGATTCAAGCGAGGAACAGCCACCGAACGTACCTTTCAGCACTGTCACGCCCGCAGGGACAACGCATGACTGCAGAGACTCACAGTACATGAATGTGTTCCGAAGCTCGCCGGTGACACCGGCGGGAAGCGGAGCCGATTCGAGATCCTGGCACCATAAGAACGCACCGAATTCGACAGATGTCACCGTATCGGGAAGCTCGATCGAGGTGAGAGCCCAGCAGTCCTGGAAGCAGTTCGAGGCCACAGTAGTGAGTTGATTGCCTGCCGCGAACTCCACTGACTTAAGTGCATTACAGCTCTCGAAAACCCGACCCCTACTACCACCGAGCGCCGTGACGCCGGCGGGAATAGTAACCGAAGTAAGCGCGGTGCATCCGCGGAACGTGTAGTCACCGATCACCCCAGTCAAAGCGCTACCCGGCTCGAAGGTCACCGACCGAAGAGCCTCGTTGCTCGAAAACGCCCCCCCAGCCGAAAGACTCTCGACACTGGCGGGGACTGTGATCGCTGGGAAGCAGCAACTCTTGAACGCACTGCTGCCGATCTCGGTCAAAGTAGACCCCGCCGCGAACGTCAGCGAGGAGAGAGCCGTGCACCCTGAGAACGCGGAGTCCCCAATCGTCTCGACGTTCTCTGGAATGGTCATCGACTCGATTGCAGCGCAGTTTTGGAATGCTCCCTGGCCAACAGTGGTGACCAGATCGTCAATGGTCACGGAGACCACTCCGAAGTTCGCATAGGCATAGTTCGGAATCTCGGTTATCCCTTCCGGGAGACTCACTGAGGTGACATTGGAACAGCCCTGGAAGACATCCACCCGTGTGACTACGGGCAGCGTCGTCTCGTAACTCACCGAAGTAAGTCCCGTGCAGTACCCGAAAGCACGTCGATTGATCGCAGTAACCGATGCCGGGATCGTGATCGAGCTGAGAGCGGTGCAAGCATACGCCTCCGCGGACGCTTCAGCCGCTCCAAAAGCGTACTGTCCGATCGTAAGCAACGTATCAGGAAAACTGACACCGGTTATCGCTTTGCAGCCATAGAACGCATAGTTCGAAATGGCGGTGACCGTGTAGTCTGTTGCACCGACTGTTATCGTCTGCGGAATGATGACGTCACCCGCAGTAGCCGTGGAGATTGCGGGGGTGGCAGTCGTTCCGCCACCGACGGCAATCGTTCCGTCCGCTTCATTCAGTACGTAGTTCAGCAGATTGGAAGCGTCCAGCGTGACGCTGTCGGGTGTTGTGTAGATAGCACCTCCCGTGCTACCGGTACTCGCCCCAAGTGCGTAGACGGGCGTGTATAGAACGATGAAGCACATTGTCAGAAGGATACGCAGCGCCTTTCCTGGTAATCCGTTCATCATGTGGTACTCCTTCTCTAAATACTGGAAACACGTCAAGCGGACCAAAACCTGCGATTCATCAAGTTCCCGACGTGCGTGTGCGGAGCTCGCTCGCTATCAAGCCAGCTGTCGTCGATAGCCCCATGTGGTCGAAGCTATCCCTGAACACAAGATGAGTGACACGGCCGCAGGGGCATACGGAACCAAAGGGTTGTCAGTGGAGTCCGGTAGCGCGGGCCCATCAGAGTTGCTCATCATCTCGTAGACGCTCCATCTCCTGGAGCCACCCGCGTCTGCTACTTCACCGCTCACTTCGGCCCCTCCCCCTGTGGTAGTAGTGGCCCCATCCGCGGCTTCTGCTACGTCACCGCTCACTTCGACCCCTCCCCCTGTAATCGCGGTGGCGCCATCCCCTGCCTCGCCAGCACTAGCACTACCGTCACCCGTGCCGTCATCACTACCACTGCCACTGCCGTCACCCGTTCCGTCACCACTACCGCTACCGTCACCGTTGCCGGTCGCGGGAGATCCGGAGAGCACGACGGTCATAGTGTTGATGTATTTGAGCGACTTGCTCACCGATTCCGTGTCCCACTTCCCTGCCGACCCGAACTCGAGGCGGAATCGCACACCCACGTTCAGATCGTTGTAGTCCGCGGTGTCATCGTTCTGGGCGACGGCTTCGGCAAGTGCAAGCATGGGGTAGACCGCCTTGGCCGACCCCGTGCTGCCGCCGAGCGAGTAGTCGGGAAAATAGTAGCGGGGGACACCGAACAGGAAGCTATACGTGATGTGCCCGGGGTTCACTCCATCGTTCGCCGCAAAGGTGAAGTAGCGTATGTCGGAGGGTGTGATCTTGATGTCGTCTATGATCGTGGTGAGATACACACCGTAGGCGCTATGCGTAGCGAACGTTCCGGTCTCCCCGTTTATGTATGTGTAGGCCGAGCGGACCGCCCCAAGAGACTCGAATCCCGCTACCGAATACGTCTTCTCGGAAACCACGGTCTCCGGGTAGTCTTCATAGATCACTCTGACGATCAGAGAGCTTGACGGGTTGTACTCGGGGTTCTCGGATGCGAAACCTATATTGGCGTAAACCCGCCCGACGACAGACCCACCCACCCCTCCTGCCCGCGTCGCGGTGACCGCAACGGTACCGGACGAAAGGGCCTTGAACCGCCCACTGTCGGGGTTGATATAGCCGATGGTACTGTCCCCGACTTTCCAGGTGACCCCCGACTCGCTTCCATCGAAAGTAGATGTCACTGTGCCGTCATCCCAAGTGACACGTGCAAAGAACTGCATGAACTCGCCAGCTGCACCGAGCTGAACGGTTCCCTTGTCCCCGATCGCCTTGCCGCTTTCGTCGAGTACTTCGATCGAAGTTGCATAGGCGGAGTCACTTTGACCGGTGATGGCGATGGTGATCGAATCGTGGATAGTGTCGTCATCATCCGACGTTGCGGTGATCTGCACCTGTCCATCACCTGTAGCGGTCACTGTGCCCTGGGAGTCGACAGTCGCTATCCCTGCATCGTTTGTAGTCCATGAGACAGAGAAGCCCAGGTTCGTGGCGTAATCTGATGTCCCCTCCGTATCTGTGGCGATCACGATGAGTTCGAGGCTCCCGCCCTTCTCCGAGATTGCTCCCGACTCTGCGCGATCGCTCGTCATCACGCACAACTCCAGCAGCCCGTACTCATCACCCTCTGCTTCTTGTGCCAACGCCGCGACTGCACAGGCAGACACTGCGCAACACAGTGCGAGAACGATCGTCAGTGAGAAACGCAGATGCCTCGATGAAAGTCCACTGCGGACCCGGACACTACTGCCCATCCTCACTCCCACCCCAATGCGTGCCTGACGGCCGATTTGGCGCTGTCTGGCATGGCGGTCGAACCGCCCAGGAACGTGACGCTGGTGATTCTCGGAGATATATCATCGAGCAGAAGGAGTACGTCCTCGGAGGCAGCTACCTCATCATCGAAAAGCAGCAGAGTAGACCTGCGTCGGCCCTGCAGCACGCCGCCGGAGAGAGCATCGGGGAAGTTCCGACCTGTGGCGATGGAGAGCCTCTCGTAGCAGGAACCAACGCCCGATTCGTCGACTATCCACCTTGCCACCGCAGCCGAAGTCGCATAGCGATTCGATCCGGCAATACGTATGACTCCGTCTGTCCCAAAAATCGCCTTCAGGGCAGCTTCGACCTCACCGGATACCACGGAGGTACCGCCGACGATCACGACCCTCCTGAAGGCTCCACCCTTGATGGCAGCAAGGGAGTCAACATCGAGGGTGCCGCCCTGACCTGCAAGGAAGATCGGAGAAGCGCTCACATTGGCGTATGGAGATATGGAGAGAGCATCGGCGAATCCCGTCTTCCCGTACCCTCTGGCAACGATGGCGGTATCGCCCAACGGTTCCGTCCGGTCCCGACTGGCTTCGTAGACGGCCAATGCGGTCCCGTAGCGGGTATCGCCAGCGATACGGACAACATTCTCGTCTCCGAGTGTCGCCTTCAGCGTCTGCTCGACAGCGGTAGACACCGCAGAGGTTCCCCCGACTATGGTCACTCGCACGATGCCAAGATCATCGATAGCCCTGGCAGCCTGATCAGAGAGCACGGTCGGTGTCGTGATCAGGATGGGGCCATCTACAAGGCCAGCAAGGGCCGAGGCCGAAAGAGCGTCGGGGAAGTTCCCGCCACACGCGACTACACCTTCCGCCGCCCCATCCGGATACGCCGCTGCTGCGATCTGTGCCGCCGTGTCATAGCGTGTGGCACCCGCGATCGTAGCCGACGGGACGCTCTCCGTCCGCGAGCCCGTATAGTGTTCGCTGCCTTCCGGGGCAGCGATCGTCACGGTATTCGCACACAGGTCGTAGGCGATCGTGTAGTCCTCACCCTCGGCGAGCGTCACACCCTGTACATCGGTCACAGAGACGACCTTGTCCGAGGAGTCGAGCTTGATACTCGCCTGGCCGAGGTCACCCCTGTAGGCGAGCGTCACACTGTCGACGTTCTCTACGAACCGCTCCTCGGTGCTGTTCGTCAGTGTCTTGAACTCCAAGTCGCTCATACCGCACAGAAACACTGGAGCGATGTCACAGATGTCGGTGGCTGCCGTATCTGCGAGCGCCATCGCCTCAACACTGGCGAGCGTCACGTCCGCACGCTCCTCCGGGGCGACTTCCCGAGAGTGGGTCACGAACCCGAGCGTGGCCAGATACTGTGACTTCCGGGTACCTATGTTCAACTTCGAAGGGTAGTCACCGAAGAAGTAATATCTGGTGTCTGAGTTGAAGTATCTGGTCACATCCGTTTGAACACCGTCCGCCGAGATAACGATCTTGCTCTTGGCGTCTCGATGCTTCGCATCCCAGTCCTCGATCACGTCCAGGATCTCATGATCCCTGAAAGCCTGATCGGTTCCGATGACGCTCCACACACCTGTCGAGGAGTCCCTGTACAGATAGCCATAGAAGTCTCTTTGCTGTCGTTTCGTCGCATCCAGCAGCTCCGCGCCCGTATAGTCTTTCCTCAGTACGGCTGGCGCCTTCCCCGCCTGTTCATAGACGGAGAACACAACGGCATATTCGAGTCTCACGGTCACCGCACTGTCAGGCATCGTGAACGCACCCGCGAACAACGTGTTGCTCTGAGCCGCAGCGGTCGGCTCGATGGAGATCACGGTTCCGCTGGCATCGATGGCTCTAGCCCGTACGGTGCGCATCGCTGTCCCCACGACTTCCACCGTGACCCTCGCACCAGCCTCCGAGAAGCTCACGTGCCTGCCATCGGCATCAGATACCGTCGTGACGTAGGACTTCTCCCCCGCTTCGACCAGCGTGGAGGCATCGACTGCGATCGAGAGCGCATCGGCATCAACGATCAGGTACGTCCCACTGCAGCCGCCCGTGTAGTTGCCGATCCCAGCCACAGTGAATGATGCGATCCCTACATCGGTGTTGTTCTCGTATGCGATCGTGTAGTCTCTGCCCTCCAGCAGCGTCATGCCATTGAAGGTGATCTCGACTGGCGTGATTTCGCTTCCCGTCCAGAGTTGATCCGGGGCCGACACCGTGCATCCAGCGATATCTGCAGGTTCTATGGAGAAGGGGATCACGAAGTAGCCGGAGCAGTCTCCACCTGTATTGCTTCTCACGCATACCGACGCACAGAACTCATCCGTGCTCGCCTCGGTGTTCTTCTCATCGGCCGACCTGCCTGTCTCGGCCACCTCGCCGAGTAGCCCGTAGACGTATCTATAGTCTCCGACCGAACCAAGCGATTCGCTGGGTTTCCCCGTCGCATCTATGAGGATGTCCCCTATATCTCTGCCATACAACGGCGAGGACACGTCAGCTTCGTAGACCGCCTGCACCGTCGGCTTTATCATCTCGCCGGTGTAGGTGACTTCCATGCCGTAGACGACATCGCCGCTTTCGTCCGTTATCGGGTCTCCGTGCGAGTCTTTTTGATAGAGCTGCCCTTTGACGGCATCCCAGTACCAGACCCGTCCGCCGAGCGTGACAGTCTCGACGTCAAAGTCCTTGGCAAGATCCACCGGGGATATGAGATTCCAGGCACAGATCATCTCTCCCTGGTAGTTCGAGGTGTTCGTCGCACCCACTATCATCGGATACGCGTTATCCACCCTGTCGTTCACAGCCATGCTCGCACCTTCGACATACTCACCCGGATACCAGCGAACGGTCGATGCAGCGAGGGTCTCGCGAGTCCCCCTCGCCCAGGGATGGCTGTACTTGATGTCCCATGAGAAGTTCGCTACATCGGTAGGGAACCGCACGGTGTACTCATTCGCGTCGACCGGGCTTCCACTTGCGTCATAGACCGTAACGTCGCCCTTCGAGAACGCCTGCAGCTCGCCATTGAACGTTTTGGGAGTCACCTGTATCGAGCACTGACTGATGTCTCCGAGAGCAACTCCGTAAGCGATATCGAAGACTTGTCCTGAGTAGTTGCCAATGCCGATGATCGAGCATCTGTACGGCTTCTTATCGGAGTCTCTGACCGTCACTGTCCGAGCGCCTGGCTGCGGAATGACCCTGAAGTCGGCCCCCTGGACGAGTGTTTCATCGTTGTAGGTCACGCTGAGAACAGGGACTGGATCGTAGCCCGAGGAGTACGGAGCATAAGCGGACTGCACCGCCGTGACCGTATCAGTCGTGAGCTTGGCTCGCTCGTCGTCTCTCATGGAGGACTGCGTGTTGAAGATCGGCCATACACTGACGGATCTATCGATGACGTAGTAGAGGCTCCAGTCGGTGAGGCATACAGGGGCGTTGAGCAGCCCCACTCCCGCCGAACTCTGAAGGATATCGGAGGAGAGCGACCCCGTGTCCACAATGGTGCCGTAGTCGCGACCCACCGGGCTGTAGACGCCCGCCGGGGTGGGCTGCACCGTGCCGTTCAGGAAGTAGCAGCTGTGCACGTACCCGTTGTTCTCGCCGATGATGCCACCAGGACGGTCCCATCCGGGCGTGAGGACATGTCCCGTGTTGTAGCACCCCCATATCTCGGGTGCGGAGGGGTCTACCGGACTGTCGATACTCTCCGTGATCTCGTTGTAGCCACGATCCACGAAGTCCTCGCTGCAGTCGCCTCCTACGTGACCCCCGACACCTACGATGCCGGCCATATAGTAACCGCCCGACCATACGGTCCCATCGGGAGACACGAAGTAGTTCTGGATATCCCCGCTGTTGTAGCAGTACGATATCTCGCTCGTGCCATAGGTTCTGCCGACGATGCCAGCACCAGATGGCTTGTTCCAGCGGGTAGCCCGGATGAAGCCCCTGTTGTAGCACCCCGTGATCGACGTATTCGAGCCTGACTTGCCGGCGATGCCACCCACGCCCATCAGCCCGATGACGTCGGGCGCATCGGGATCGTTATTCCTGGTGTTCTGGTTGTAGCAGTTCGAGACCACAAGTCTGTCGGAGGCGATAGCCGGATGCTCGTCAGAGACGTACCCTCCTTGGACTCCGTCGCTATACACGACACCGGCGATGCCCCCGGTCCCCTCGCCATTCGCCGCCACGATCAACGCGTCGTTGTAGCAGTTGTCGATACTGCCCATACACAAGCCCACGAGACCGCCGACGGCATACGAGTGGGAAGCTAGAGGTTCCCCGAACTCATCGAGTCCACAATCACCGGCAGTCTCTACTGAGATAGTGCCGGTGTTGTAGGAGTCCGTCAGATCTCCGCCGTGGGTACCGGCGGCACCGTCCGCACCCACCACACCCGCAAGGCCTCCCACGTGTGTGATCACTGCATTCAGGCCATGTGCCTGGGCGTCCACCGGAGTGGAGACGCCCAACTGTCCGATGAAACCGCATCCTGTCACATCACCTACACACACACCTGCTAAACCACCGATATCGGTGATGATCGTGTACTTCCCGGGAGTCGTGGCGACGTCGCTCTTCACAGTCACCGAAGCCGCGCTCGTGCAGTTCTCGATCGCACCGTTACACATGCCAACGAGCGACCCGACGCACTCTACGGTTTCCGTACTGTTCGCGGTCAGTCCGACATCTATGACGCATGAGCCGAGGAGCTCCACGTTCTTGATGACGGAGTCTTCGCCCGTCACGCCGAAGAGCCCGACATCGTGTGCATCTTCGTACACGCCTAGGGACAGACTCGAGATCTGCACGTTGTTTCCATCGAATGTGCCGTTGAAGGGATGTTCCGCAGTACCTATGCGCTCGTCGTCCCCCCACCACAAGAGGTTCAAGAAGCCGATCGGGGCGGAGACCGTCACGGTCTTTCCCGTGAAGTCGTCCTGCGGGATGAGGACGCCCTCCGAATCAACCGCAGTACCGGCAACGATCTGCGCTAAGCCGATCAACCCGCCAGTCGAGGTGATTGTGAGTTCGGCCGTATCAGACTCGTACCATGACGTACTGGGAGCCAGAGTCGCCGCATAAGACGGAGCCGGAACGCTCGCACATAGTGCGACGATAAGCGTGATGGCAGCGGCTCTCGCCCAGAGTGGCATCCCTGCCCACTTTGCGCAAACGGCCAGTCTGCTACACGAACTAAGACTCCATGTTTGTAGCCCTCGCTTCATCGGAATCTCACCCGCATCCCCCCGAATGCTCGTGATCCTCGACAACCGTCGATCCAGAGAGCCCGGGCCTCACTCTCCGATTCATCGAGCTACCCATCCCCCCACAGGCAGGCAGCCGATCCAACATGTTAAGCACCCTAACTTATTTCTTAGGCTGACACCGTACACCTCCTCAACCCCAAGTACAACATCGGAAAACGAAGGACTAAAATACCCCGGGACATCGGTACGAGACGGCCTCACGGCCTCGGCCCTGTGTCCAAGTGGGTAGGGTGGATGTGATATCTGAGTGTGTCAGCGTTACAGCGAGATGCTGTCGCTAGTCCTTCTCCCTGACATCCCGGCGCTGGAACAGCGGGAACGACACACCGATCAGCACAATCGCGATCGCGACCAGTACCAGCACGTTACCCCAGTCCAACCCGCTGTTGAGCGGGTCGCCACCCAGGTAGTAGTAGAACGGCGAGAGCTTCGAGACGCCGGACATGCTATCGCTGATCGCTCCGATCGAGTTCAATACGTGCAGGCCCACCATGACACCCGTCGCACCCCAGACCGCGGCGCCCTTCCGTCCCGTGCCGGAGCCGATCGCCAGCGCCAGCGCGCCTCCCACGATCCCCAGCAACGTCAGCAGTATGCAGGTGGCTGCGATGTTCCACGTCGACATCTCCAGTTCGGCGAGCGCCGAGCCCAGCACCGTTCCGGCAAACGCCACCACCCCGACGATCGATGCGTAGAACACCATGGTCCAGGCCTTCTCCACGATGATGCGCGACCGCTTGATCGGGTTGGCTAGTAGCAGCCCCATAGTGCGCTTGGCCTCTTCGCCGGCGACTGCGTTAGCACCCACCGCGATAGTGACGAGCATGACCATGATCGGCGCCATCATGCCGAACGTCTCGATCTGGAAGAAACCTTCAGGAGTGCTCATATCGCCCCCGCCAAAGAACGCGAAAAGCACATCCATGCCCTCCGGGAGCTGTGCAAGCATGTCCATCGCCGACCTGGGCAAAGCAGTATAGAACGGGCCGAGGATGAGCTGGACGAAGAACATGTACGAGCAGGCCGATACCAACGCGATCTGGTGTTCGGAGGCAGTCTTCAGCCAGATGGACGAGACTCTGGAAGAGCCCGCCAGGCGATCGGCGAGCTTCCTGGTCATGGGGTTCTGGCGAAGACGGTCAACCATCGTAATGCCCACCGACTGGCCCCTGAGATCCCGGCGGAGAAAGCCGAGGAGGCCCACGATAGCAAGGATGGCCGAGGCTCCGAGCAGCAGCCCGACGTGACCCCAGTCAACGCCGTTGTACAGTGGCTCGCTGCCGTTGAAGTAATACCAGGGGAACAGCTTGGCCCACTCATCCCCACCATCGATCAGCGGCAGGAGGCCGGCACCGAGAAACCCGACGACGAGCACACCCGTACTCGCTCCGACGGCGGCTCCCCGTCTCCCTGTAGCCGCACCAACGGCCACTGCAAGCAGTCCGTAGAAGATCGTGCTTGCGAACATGTGCGTGCTCAGCGCCCCTAGATCGAGATCACCCAGAGCGATATCGAGCATACTGGCCGTACTGGCACTGATCGCCCATGTGACCAGCGTCGCAACGGCACTGAACAGCACCAGTGCGAGCACTTTCGATATGAACACATGGCTGCGACTCTTGGGGTTGGCAAGCAAGAGGCTGAGCGTTCCCTGGTGCTCCTCCCCGGCGATCGATGCGGCACCCATGGCGAGTGCCATCGCTGCGAACGTTATCGAGCCATAGGTGCCATAGACCGCGCTGATCGACAGCCCTCCGGCGTCCATGCCGGGACGCAGACCGATGAGGGTCCTGTACGCCTCGGGAAACGTGTCGAGTAGCGAGAGATCCAGCCCGGAGTACGCGACCAGCCCGAGCCATACGAACAACCAGATGGCGACGACGGCGATCGTCCATCCGACCCAACGGTCACGGATCGTCTTGAGAAAGACACTGCCCAGCATCAGGCACCTGCCGTCTCGTCCTGGTAGTACGTGAGGAATATCTCTTCGAGGTCTGCCGACTGCGTGCTGATGTCCACGATGTTGTAGCGCCCCTCGACTGCCCTGAGGAGCGCGCCCATGTCACCGCCGAACGTCATCACGACGTGGTGGTTCTGCGCCCGCACCTCGGTCACACCCTCGACTGACTCGAAGACACCCACGTCCACGGGTGCATCGAGCTCGATCTCGACTTGCCGCACCGCCTTTGCGCGCAGCGCCTGTACCGTCTCGAGTGCGATCAGGCGACCGTGCCTGATGATGCCGACGCGATCTGCCACTCGCTGCACCTCGGAGAGCGTGTGGCTCGAGAGGAACACCGTGCGGCCCTCATCGGCTATCTCGCGCATCATCTTCTGGAGTTCGCGCTGCACGAGTGGGTCGAGACCCGAACTCGGCTCATCCATGATGATGATGTCGGGCTTGCTCATGAACGCCTGGATCAGCCCCACCTTCTGGCGATTGCCCGAGGACAGATCGCCCACCTTCTTGGTGAGATCAGCGCCGAGACGTTCGGCCAGGACCTTCACGTACGACGTGTCCACGCCGCCGCGAAGGTTGGCGTAGTAGGTGATGGTATCGTTGCCGGTGAGCTTGGGATAGAGCGCAAGGTCCCCCGGCAGATAGCCGATACTCCTGCGGAGCTTCAGAGCATCAGTGTGCGAGTCCATACCCAGGATGGTCGCGGTGCCGCATGTGGCCCGTATCTCATCCATCATGGTGCGGATGGTTGTCGTCTTACCTGCACCGTTGGGGCCGAGGAATCCGAAGACCTCGCCCTTCTGGATGTCCAGGTCCAGGTCGTTGAGCGCCTCGACCTTCCCGTAATGCTTGGTAAGACCCTTCGTGCAGATCGCGCACTCGCTCATGGTGCTCCCCTCGAAGCTCACTGGACGACCGAAGCCCCAGTCGGTGATGTCGATATCCAGGGTACGCTTTAGGCGCACGGCCCCGCGAGGCTGAGCGCGATCAACGTCTGCCCCGCGTAGTAGGCCGGCAGCCCGATGAACTTGTTGGCGAGCATAGGCTTCCCAAAGCGCTGTCGAGCAACTGCGATGTCCGAGCCAGCGACGAGCAGGACCCCGAGGGCGAGTAACCAGGCACGGTGCGTGATCCCGGCGGCGGTCCCTGTGGCCATCATCATCGTGATGATCACGACATACACGCCCACCGGGACACGCATCGGCTCTGGAACGTGGTGGTTCAACGATATCCACGACCTGCCGGCGACCAGCACCATCGCCGAAGCGGTCATCGCCAGGACGATGCCATCCGTACCGAGAAGTATGAACGCGACCGCATACACCGTGTGGGCGACAGCGAAGAACATGAGCCCGACGAGAAAACCCTTCTTGCCGCGCACGGTCAGCGCCACATCTCCGACCGCCGAGAAGACGAGTGCGCCGAGCGCCACCCGGCTCCACACGGCATCCATCGCACCTGCGACCAGCGCCGTGCCGATGAAGGCGAGCGATGCGATAGTTTTGGAGAGAGCATAGGCACGGGGCATGTCAGCGCGGACAGAGGCAAGCGCCCCCGCAACGCCAAGCGCCGTGAGGAGCATGAACAGGGCAGTCGGACTTGTCAGCACCAGAATCTCCCCTCGATACCGGGCTCTGCGACGTTGCCCGCGAGAACAGTGAGACTACGGCACATCGTACTCTGCATAGCCCCCGTCGATGAACTGGCCGTTGCTCCAGGTCAGGGTCTTCGACTGGGTGTATCCGAATCCATTGCTGATGGTCAGTACATACTCGCCATCCATCTGCGGCGGATCCTGAACGTTGAGATTCTTGGAGAAGAAGGGGGACTCGTAGAAGCGATAATCCTCTTCGTACTCAGCAAGCGAGTCGCAGTCCCAGCGGACAATATCCCTCCAGCTACTACGTGGATTCTCCATCGTCACCGAATACCGTCCACCATCGAGCATGGCCTCACCAAAGGTCAGTTTGACCCGGTATATCTCGCCTTCGGCGAGACGTGAGTCCCGTGCTCTGGGTTCTTCCCGGTCCGGTTCTGTCACGTTCTGGGATGCCGGAGAACCGTCATCATCCCCTATCCAGGAGATCTCGAAGTCCCCGCAACCCAGGGAGAAGAAAGCGATCAGGATGATGAACACAAACGCTGCTCTGATCCGGGATCGCTTCTTCGACATGGCTATCCTCCGTTGCGCCGGGGCGCTTTCCGATATACAGGATGATATCGAATTGCTACCCGTAAACGGGAGGTAAGACGCTCGGCCCGACGTGCCCGTCACACCCGGTGAGGCGATCCGCGAGATACTGGACAACCGCAGTATCACCCGAATGGACTTCGCGGTTCGCCTGGGCAAGAGCAAGAAGCCTGTGAGCCAACTGGTCAATGGGAAGGCCTCGCTCACCCACAAGACAGGCATCGAGCTGGAACGGGGCCTTGGGGTGCCATCCTCGTTCTGGAACGCTACGGAGGCGCGGACCGAGTGGGCAGGCTCCTTCCCGCTCAAGGAGATGGTCAAGCAGGGCTTCATCGCGCAAGACGCCGGACCCGCGGAAGTGCTCGACTACTTTGGCGTGTCGTCGGTGGACGCATACAACGATCACCGGGACGCCCCCCGACGCCTGGCCAACCGCATGAGTACCGCCTACACCGCCTACACCGCCGACACACCGGCGATAGCAGCGTGGCAGACCAGCGTGCTCGCATCCGCGAAGACCGTCGGCATCGCGCCCGGCATTGTAGTGGAGCAGCTGCAAAAGGACGCGATCGTGCCATACAGGCAGATGAACGACCTGAAAGAGCCGCCTGACTAGGGGTAATAGAGACTCCCAGCCGCTCAGCGAATCCACAGGATATTCCCAGCAAACTGTAAGGGTATGATGCGAGAGTCGGCACTAAAGAAGCGCGGATAGGCCGACCTCCGTGGCTACCGAGAATCAGACTCGCACCAGCTCATCGCCATCCCGACTCAGTCCGGCACGGTTCGCAAGCATCGAGAGGAACACTTCCCTGTCGTCGGGCGAGATCATCGTGGACGAGAAGATACCGGGGCCAGTGCGGATCGCGATGCGATCGATCGAAAGAGCCGGGGAGCTTAGTGGGTTCCGGGTGGGTGACACCCGCTCGATCCTGTCTAGCCCGACACGCACGCGGAACACGCCGAACCTGATCACGAGCTCCTCCGAACCAATCCCATAGCGCACGGGAATCACGAACAGGCCGTAGAGCACGCCTACAGCCACACAGCCGATGGCTCCGACGAGAACATCCTCACCACTCGAGCATGCGAGACCGGAACTGAGGATTGCCAGCGAGACTAGTGGGGCCACAAACAGCAGCGGCCGGAGCCACCAGTCAATCTTGGAGCGGAACCAAACGAGATCGTCTGCCACGTGCTCCATCCCTTCAGCGGCTACATCATCCCGCTGGGCGCGGCCTAACGTCTTTGCGCTTCAGCCGCAAACCGAGGCGCATAGCGACTCGACAATCCTGGTATCGCATGCCTTGGTTTGCCAGTGTCGAAACACTTGTTGCGCGGCGGGCAGTCGAGTCTAGATTGCCCTCATCCGATTATTGCGAGGATTGTGCTCGAGTTCTGCGAGTCCAAGCGCTTCGAGTAGAGGAGGGAGGTACATCCCGAATCGTCCGCGGAATCCTTTCCTCAACCCGTACCATCCGCCGACAGGGTTGTCCTCTGAACGTCCCCATGCCTCTACGGTGCCGGGCGTTGTTGGCTTCTGTTCATCTGCGGCGCCGAGCGGCACCCAGTCGCCGCGCTCCTTGAGCCATGCGTGTAGATCCTCAATCGCACGGAGGTTGTACGCCAGTTTGGTCTTGCCGACGATGCAAATAAGCGCTGGAGGATCGGCGAAATCATCGCGGTAGATCGTGTACTCTGACGTTCTGGGTGGGGTCTTGAGAACCCATGGGTCGTCCTTAGAGCCCGTGTCAGTCGCGGCATCAGTTGGCATGTCGCTCTCCATTCGGGTTGCCGACCTTCCTAAGGAACGTACCCAAGAGACGGATCGACGGGCAACCATCGGCCTAACGTGTTTGCGCTTCAGCTGAAGCGCGCCCCACCCGATCCCCCTGCCCGAGTCTACATCACAAGGGCGCGCTTTCTGCTCGACGCCCGGGTTAGAACGCCCGCCCCTACGCCGTCAGCTGAACCTTGAGCCGCTTGCCGATTGCGCTAGCTGCGCGCTCGAGCGTGACGAGCGTGACCGAAGGGTTCGCGGGATCGAGCAGGCGCTCAACCGAAGAGCGGCTCGTATTCATGCGGCGCGCGAGCTCCGACTGCGAGATGTTGGCACGCTCCATCTCCTGCGCCAGCTGATAGGCGATCACCCGCTTGGTCGCGACGGCCTCCGCCTCGTCGAGTACGCCCTCGCCACGGAGGAAGTCGTCGAAGTCGCTTCCGATATGCTTCTTGTCCACCGTGTTCACTCCCTTCGCAGATCCGCCAGCCGTTGCTGTGCGGTCTTGAGATCGGAGGCCGGCGTCTTCTGGGTCTTCTTGACGAAACCGTGCAGCAGGACCATGACCGGTCCTTCAACCGTGAAGAGCACCCGTGCGATGCCCGCCGCGATGTGCGAACGAACCTCCCAGAGACCCGGCTCGAGCTTGCGGATGAGCGGCATCCCGAGCGGCCAGCCGTACTGTGCCGTCTTGATGTCCTCACCGACCGCCCGCCGATCGTCCTTTGCGAGCCCGAGCAGCCACTCCCTCACCGGCTCGGTGCCGGACGCGGTGCGGTAGAACCGCACCGAGAGGATGGGCGGCTTGTCATGGGACTCGCTCATGCAAGGAGTGTACCACAATTGGTACAGCATGAAACCCCGAATATCGGGGGAATGAAGGTGGTCCGGGAGGTCGTTCTAGTCACTATGAGATGGCCGGCCCATTCCGGTGTATACGTGGATCATCCGCGGGAACACGCCCGCAGCGCCGACAAACGGAGGGACCGGCCATGAACGAGTGTACTCACATCGGGCTCGACGTGCACAAGGACACGATTGCCGTGGCGGTGCTCCGCCCCGGTACCACGGAGGTCGACGAGCGGGTGATCCCCAACACCCCGGAAGCGGTGCGCCGGTTGCTCCGGCGCTTCCCCGACCCCACGCTGCTCCACGCATGCTACGAGGCCGGCCCGACCGGCTACGACACGCACCGGCTCGTAACCTCGCTCGGTGTCGCCTGCGACGTGATCGCGCCCTCGCTCATCCCCCGCCGCTCGGGCGCCCGGGTGAAGACCGACCGCATCGACGCCAGGAACCTCGCAAGGCTTAACCGCGCCGGCGAACTCACGCCCGTCCGCGTCCCCACGACCGCCGAGGAGGCCGTGCGCGACCTCATCCGCGTGCGCGAGGAGGTCAAAAGCGACCAACGGGTCGCGCGCCAGCGAATCCGCAGCTTCTTGCTGCGACACGACAAGCGCTATCCCGGGGCGAGCGACAAGTGGTCGCAGCGTTTCGAGGTCTGGGCCCGCGCCCTCACCTTCGACGAGCCGCTCGCCCAAGAGGCGTTCGCGCAGCTCGTCGGCGCCTACTTCGTGAGAGACGCACAACTCACAGCCATGGCGAGGCGTATCGAGGAGCTCGCGACACAGGAGCCCTTCGCCGGTCCCGTCGCACGCCTTTCCGCGCTTCGCGGCATCGGCACGCTTTCGGCGATGACCATCCTCTCCGAGACGTGCGACTTCTCGCGCTTTCCTACGGCGGGCTCCTACATGGCCTTCACCGGGCTCGTCCCGAGCGAGCACTCGAGCGGGACGAGCAAGCACCAGGGATCCATCACCAAGACCGGCAACCGGCATATCCGCCGCGTGCTCGTGGAGGCCGCATGGGCCTACCGCCACGCGCCGGCGGTGCGCGGCAAGCTCAAGGACCGACTCGCCGGGCAGGGCCCCGACGTGGTCGCGTACTCGTGGGCGGCCCAGTGCCGGCTCCACGGGACGTATCGCAAGATCACCGCGAGGAAGGGCTCCCACACCGCCGTCGTGGCGACGGCCCGTGAGCTCTCGGGCTTCATCTGGGGTCTCATGACCGGGAACATGGGGGTCTGAAGACAGTCATGCACGCGGGCGGGCGCCACATTCCGGAGAGATCCTCGATCACGTTATGCGACGTTTGTAAGCGCGCGCCTAGTTGGAGGCAGGCTCCGCTCCGACCGAGATGTGGGGTTAGAATCCCCGGATATCAGCATGGTCGAGCGCCGTTCCCATGTGCCCGCCCGCTTGCACCGACCGAGCAGAAGAGAGGACCGTGAGCGATCGCGGGTTGACCGGCCATCTCATATCAACGTGTTTAGGTTTGAGCGGCGAATTTGCCGCTTTCTTCCATACTACGCTTCAGATCGTCCGCTCGAAACCTTTGTTAGACAGGGCTACCGCAATGTCGATGGTGCTAATATTTGACCCAACCATGCTGGCCAGAGGGATTCTTAGGGGAGGCCGACCCGATGCGCAGAGCAGCTCTCTGCACGACCGTTGCGTACCTGTTGTGCGCGATGTGGATCTTGAACGGATGTGCAGCTGAGACCACGGCTCCCTCGCAGACTCAGCCGGTTGTTGTTTCGCAGAAGAACCTCCAGACCCGCATTGAGCCTCCATCTCCCGGTGGCCTGTTGATACGGAATCTGCCCCTAGCGGAGTCCGCAGAGGCGAATCAGGCACCACCAGATGTCTATGACTTGCCCCACGCGCGCACTCAGGTGATCGGGACACTGGACTACCGGGATATTTTTGGCGGGACATACTGCATCATGGACTGCTATCCATGGGAGCCCATCGATGAAGCTGACATCCTGTCGACTGTGACAGCCGAGGATACCCAGATTCTCTACTCACTCTACGAGAGTTACGTCAGCGCCGATGGCAATCTTGTCGATGCGGATGGGGTGCGGCGACTGAGCGCCGACAGCATTGTCGGCGTCAATTCGTCTGAGTCATCGCCATGGGCGCAAAACGTGTCCTGGGCTACGGCCAGACGCGAGAAGCCACATACCATGGTCGTGGACGACACGCTTCGCATCGTGGGCACGCTCGTGTTCGTCGAACGCTACCGAGACGTGGCAACAGATTCCTGGGCAGTGGTGGATGCATTGGATCCGAGCTCGACATCTGGTGGCCTGACGACCCAGCACGTGATGGCATTCCTCAACGGCGAGCAATCAACATTTCCCGCTGAAGGATCCTACGTTGATGTGTACGGCACGGAGACTGGAGCCAGGGTGATTGCTGGGTCGCGGCTACCGACGATCCAGATCGCGCAAATCGCGGAGTTGCCTTGATGGCCGGGCTCCTGACCACCTCTGTCTAACGTGTTTGCGGATAACCTGCGAGCGAAGCGAGTCAGGTTGATCCGCGGGTTAGGCGCGCCGCTATGAAACCACGGACAGCGCTCTCTTCGCGTACATCTCGGTACTTGTTGCATTCAACCGCTCGGTTCCCAGTGCGTGAGTTGAGCCGTGGTGCTGCGGGTTCGTGGCCTTGGCAACGAGTCGTATGTCCTCGAGCTTCGCCTTGATTGAGTCGAGGGAGTCACCTGCCACGGCGGCCTCTATGCGATCAGCCATCTGCCCCAGCCACTCATCAACAGCGAACTCACCAGGAAAGCGCTGGCGTAGATAGTCCTCGAGAAACGGGCGAAGACACCGCGAGACGGCCTCCCACGCGACTGGCTTACCATCGATGAAGTCGGCGATTGTGAAGTAGTTGCGGAAGTAGTCTGTGGCCAGATCACGGTCCATTGTGTCCCATTCGCGAACACAACTCGAGTGCCCGTCACGACGTATGCAGAGCACTTTGCAGTCAGCACTTGGCGCCGAACGGTAGAGCATGTGCGCAAGTCGCGGCTCATGTGTCAGCACGACAACCTGTGCAAGATTGCTGCCCATCGCAAGTAGAGTCTCAGCAATCATGAGTCGACGTTCTTGATCGAGACTGTTCACAGGGTCGTCGAATACCACCGCTACCTTGTCCAAGTCCGGACGATTCTTCACGTGAGCCAGGAAGAGCGCCAGCGCAAACAGGTTCTTTTCGCCATCACTCAGTGTGTTTCCAAAGCACGGAACGTCTTTCGGTGCCGCAGGCTTGCCCAGGGGAATGATCACCCCGTCGATGCTGATTGAGTACTCAACGCTGGGCGGTTTCGTTTGATGGTTGGTGCGGGGATTCTCTATTCGTATTGCCGAACTGAACTGCGAAAGGTAGTCGTTCATCTCATCCCGGTACTTGGACAAGAGGGTCTCCATGCTCTGATTCATCCGGGCTTTCGCCGCCTTGCCGGCTGCGGTCACTTCTTCTTTCTTGATGATCAAATCGAGGTAATCGATGCAGTGCGGCGCAACGGATTCATCGTGTCTCGCACGCCGGTTCTTGAGTAGTTCGACTTCGCGCTTCAGCTCTGAGACGTCAGCGGTCTTGGCGCCCTCTATGAAGAGTGCAACCTCCCTAACTGCTGCAGCGACCTCTGCGTCCGCCGCGCGCAGTGCTTCCAGGGAGTTCCTCAAATCCGCAAGATGGCCGCCGTGGGCGTTCATGCTCATGGTGTCGAGCGGGCTTCGCTTCTTGGTGGCGATTACATCGCGAACAGCTGCGCACGACTTCACCGCGGTGGCAATCTCCTCAGACAGGTCGACGGCCAACTTGGCTGGGTCAATCGCCTTGATCTGCTCAGTCCAGGTGGTGGCAACTGCGCGCTGCCGCAGAAGACGTTCGGCCGCGCTCTGAAGTGCGTTGGAATCGTACTGGTCGGCCAGCGAAGCCAGGTCTTTGCGCAGTGCACTCTCGAAGTCCCTGTAGGCATCCCCAAAGTACCGCTGGAGAACGGTGTAGAACTCCGAGGCTTCCAGAGTCTGATCGCAGAAGGGACAGTTCTGATCCTTCACGTACTGCATGCCGTCTCGAAGCCACTGCTCGCCCTTTCCGTCCATTCGACTGTGGCGATGAGCGTCCATTCGAGCCAGTGCGTCCGCTGAAATGCAGTCAACCGAGCGTGCTAGCACTTCAGCGAGCAGCACGTCGTCCGGTGTCGGCAAGTCGGTTCTCGCAGGCACAGGTTTGGCGAGCACAGAAGTCAGATTCTCTGCGGCATCCAACTGCCTCCGCGCTTTATCGAGCACAGAGTCCACATCGTCTTTCGCGGGCAGTTTGGCGAAGGCATCAACGTCGAGAGCGCCGCTGATGTGGGGTTTCACAAGACCCTCCACCTCACGCAGGCGAGTGTTGACTGCCTTCAGCTCCGCTCGGAGCTCCTCAAGTCGTTTGCCCTCGGTGACTGCCGTACGCCCAACAAGTAGCGAGCAGAGGTTCTTCTGGTGGTCGTTGGTAACGTAGTCTCCCGAGTAGACAACACGCGAGACGAAGTCGCTGTTGAACACTTCGAGCGCCGGATACGGACTATCCCAAACACCATCTCCAAATGTCCGGAGGCCGTCAGAGGTCAGAATGCTGACGGATTGCCCGTTCGCTGAGCCAAGGGTCTTCCTTCCAATGACTCCGGCAGGTGAGTTTTCGCGCAGTGAATCGAGTGTGGCTGCCAGTGTCGTCTTTCCAATAGCATTGTCACCGTAGATGATTGTCAGTTTGCGAAAAGTCTGATCACCGACAGCGGCGTGGTCGGTCAGCTTACCAACGTTCACAATGGAGACGATCTTCTCGATCATTGGGTGCCCCCTGCGCTTTCCCCTGTTGTTGCAGCGAATGTGTTTGCGCCTCAGCCGAAGCGCAGTTAGTCGCGTCTGCCAAATGGGCGGTCCTCACAGCACACAGGCAGGACGCCGATCTCTGCCATTCCCACCTGCGGAAAGTGGGTCATCTTCGCCGGAGGCCCAGCATTCTTCCGCCCCTCATTCAAACAGAACTCGATGCCGTGTAGGAGCTCCTGAAGATATTGATTCCTGTTGACAGTATTGCCGCCGGTCCACATGTAGGGAACCCCAGCTCGCTGCTCGTCTTCTTGATCCCCGCGCCACTTGGTCTTCCGAATGTAGAACTTGTCCAAGACGATTATCGCATCCACGAGTTCATTCGTGCTGTAGCGAGACTGGCGCTCAGGATAGGCCGACTGGATGTGTCCGAAAACCGTCTGGGCCACGGCCGGAATGTCTCGCCCAGTTTTGGCATCGAAGCCCAGCAAGCACAGGTATGGCCGACCTAAGCCGGTCATTCCGCAGAGCGAACCAATCTCCCCCAGCGCCTGTAGTTCGGGAGCGATATCCGCATAGCGGAGATTCTTCTTCACAGAAATCGCAGCAAGCACCGCCTCCCGGGGTACCACGACAGCGCTACCGTAGCGCAGATATGGTACGTACTCCTGGCGGTCGTAGACGATAATGTCGATCTGACTCGAGCAGACTTCCAACTCAAGATCGACCACGAATCCAGTGCCCACCGCCACTCTGGCAGGCAGGCTTTCCTCGAGAAACTGCGCAAGGAGTGTCTCAACGAACCGGCCTTCCTCGCCACTGTGAACCGCCGCGTCGTTGTCCGTGTGTGGCAGTAGTTCCCGGAATCTGCCCACCGCCCCATACAGCTGGTCATACCGTGAGTTCAGCAGGCTCCGAAATGCCTCAGGACCTGTCATTGGACCCCTCCCCATCTGTGCTGCGCCTAACGTGTTTACGCTTCAGCTGAAGCGCGCCCCCGCGCGCTTCCTGCCCGAGTCTACCTGAAACGGTCGCGCTTTCTGCTGGAAGCGTGGGTTAGGCCGAGGCACCTGCATCTCGAAAGCGGCGGTACGCATCTTCCGGCGGATTCTGGGACAAGGATGCTATCTTCTCAAGTGCACTCCACAGGCCCATCTGACCACAGCACCAAGCGACCAACCCCGACTCGTCAGAGAACATGGTCGTGCGATACAGCTCAACCATATGGGAGTCGCTCAGTTGTATTCCGAGCTTCGCGCACACATACGCGTGAGACACGGGATTGATTGCCTGGAGTCGCTCGAGCAGCGCTGAATCACTGGCGCAGACTCGCATGAACAGCCTCGACAACGCGAACTTCTCACCAGCCAGTGCATCAACCAGTGCGTCGAAACGGGACAACAGCAGTTCCTGAGGTGCGCGGTATGCGAGCAGTTTCGCGGCCTCGGGATCCGCGTAGGTGTCGAATGCGCGAGCGACACACTCCAGGAGAGGGACATTTTCGTCTGTGTGGCGCAAGTACGTATACGCTCTGCGTCTCACGGTTGCCTGTGGTGCCGCGCATACTGTTTCCAGCGCACGCTGCTCCTGTGGGGAGTCCATTGCGCCGGCTAGACTGAGCAGAGTTCCCGCGGCGCTTGCACGCCGTCTCGCAGGCAGGGCCTGGAGTTCAGACACGAGTGTGTCGACGAGGAGCTCATGGCAGTCTTTGACGTCGTTTGCCATGTCCCGTTGAAGCTTCCGTACGATCGCACGTCGTTCCTGATATGCCTGTTCGAACGTGAGATCGAACATGCCACACGCTTCCTCGGGCGGCAGGCACATGATGAGCGCATTGAAGACCGAAGATCGGTCGAAGTTCAAGACGGCTGTCTTGAGATCGTCAGCGAACGACGCGATGAACTGAACCTTGTCCCCCATAACCATCCTACCTTCGGCCTAACGTGTTTGCGCATAACCCGCAAACCACGGCTCATACGCTTCTGTTCAGCCTAGCGCTTCCCGCCGTGGTTTGTCGTGGTTGATGCGCGGGTTAGACGCACCTCAGTCGATCAGCGGAATCATGTCCATCTGGCTATCGAGTTTGTCGTACTCCGGCGCCCACACCAAGTAGTCCGTCTTCAAGACTTCCCTGAACTCAGTGCAGTTGCGTGCCGCGGCAATCCAGGACGCAAGCACACTTGTGCAGTCAATCTCCCCGCGTTCTACGAGATGCGCTCTGAACGCCATGTAGATATCGTCGTCGAGACCATAGCTGCGCCAGAAGTAGTGACTATCGATCTGCCAGTAGTCTGGCCTCTCCGGCGTGTCCGAGAATCGAATGAGGCGGGACACAACCACCTCGAAGTGCAGCATTGCATCCGGAACCCGTGATGCCGTAGATCTCCGCAGGTAGTTGGTGAGCGGCTTCCTTAGCATACGTTCGAGGGGTGACTTCGAGTCAAAGCCGCACGCAACGGCGATTCGGCGCACCAGCCAGGCGAATCGGTCGAACTCTGCCTTGTTCCCATCCGCCGAGTGACCAGGCCCGAATCCTTCTGCGAAGAGCAGCCGGTATGGTTCTCCCCAGACTCTGGCGGTCTGTTTCAGGGCTGGCCCCACTATCGTGCAGGTGCTGCCGTCCTTGTGAATCTTCCAAGCTCGCGGTGACAGCTGCCGCCCGCCCGGGTCGTACACAGTCCGGGTGGCCTCAACGCCGCCACCGCGAAATGCCTGCGAGAGATTCCATAGTCGAACACTGTGAGCCTCGCGGTCGAAGACCTCGATGAGGCGATCAAGGGTTGCCAGCCGATGACGCCAGTAGGCGAAGCCGCCACCGACTATCGCGCTGCCGAGTAGCAGAGCGTTTGACCAAGCGGAAAGCCAGTCAGCCGCTGATGCTCCTGTCGTAGGCAGACTGGACGTCGCGGTCGCACTCGCCGTTGCGATGACCGAAACTACAGTCGTGCCAACTATGCTGGCGGTAGGTTCGATGAGTCCCCCTTGTTGCGTCTAACCCCAAATTGTGCGGATTGGATAACCCGCATCCCCCTACTTATCCATCCCTATATATCATGTCGCACTGGTCACAGCTCCTTCGGCTTACGCTGTCCGCATAAGCACCCGGCGCCACGCCCCCTCAACCGCGCGCCTCACTCCGCCTCGTAGAACCGCACGCCCGCCGCATCCTCGGCCTCACTCGCCTCACCCCCGAGGTGCGACGTCGTGTCGTCCCATGCCTGCTGCACCCTCGTGCGATCCGTCGTGTCCACCCCGGGGTACGCCGCATCCGCCAACACGTCGCCGATCGGTAGCACGCGGTGCTCCTTGCCGACCTCATCGGTATCGTCCACCCACACCGGCACGTACTCCACGCTCATCAGCGATGTCACGCCTCTGTTCAGGTCCTTCTCAAAGTCGAGCTCGAGCAGCAACCCGGTGTTTCGATACCGCTCGCGCTGGTTGGAGACGAAGTTGCCAAGCGAGTGGATGATGAACCCCGTGCGCGTCGAGCCGTCTTCGCGAGTGAGCTCGACAGTCTCCATCGGCTGGATCACGTGCGGGTGACTGCCGAGCACCACATCGGCACCCGCCTCGAGCATCGCGTGCTCCACCTGCTTCTGCGACTCCGACGGCTGCCGCTGGTACTCCACACCGTTGTGGATGCTCACTATCACGAGGTCCGGACCAAGCTCCCGGGCGCGTTTCACGTCAGCCGCCATCCTGGCGGTGTCGATCGTGTTGACCATCCACTCCTTGCCCGCAGGCGCGGTGAACCCGTTCATCCCATAGGTGTAGGCGAGGATCGCGACCTGTGCGCCGTCCACGTCCGCCACCAGGATGCGCTCCGCCTCCTCGGCGGTGCGGGCGCTACCGGTGTGCTGCGCTCCCAGCTCATCGAGGACATCGAGCGTGCGCATGAGCCCCGTGGAACCCTTATCGAGCGTGTGGTTGTTGGCGGTCGTAAGCACATCGAATCCGACCTTCACGAGCGCCTCGGCAAACGAGTCCGGCGTGTTGAACGTCGGATACCCGGTGAACCCGCGGTCGGCGCCGCCGAGCACCATCTCAAAGTTGCCGATCGCAAGATCCGCCTCGGCGATCCTTGGCGCTACCGGCGCAAAGCACTCCGTGAAGTCGTAGCCATCAGCCGTCTTTGCCGAGGAGAGCTGCGGGGTGTGTGCCATGAGGTCGCCCACTGCGAGTATGGTGAACCGCTCCACGGCTGGTGGGGGCTCGGCGTACGTGCGCTCAGCGGTAGCGGTCGGCCAGGCAGCTGCACGTGCCGTCGCCGATACATCCGGGACCAGAACAGCAGGCACCCATGTGAGCCCCGCGATAGTGACGCCGACCGTGACGAGCACGACGCCAAAGAGCGTGCTTATGGTCCGTAAGAGCCGCATGGCACCTTCTGTCCCCTGGCAGAGCAGCACCCGACTGCCACATTCTACGGGGCAACGCAGGAAAGCGCACGCCGTTCATGGTTATACTGACGGAGTACGGCACGATACCGACCGGATCCCCGTGCAACTGCCGAGGTGACCGCATGACCCAGCAGAGTGAGATCATCACACTGGTGCTTTCCGTTGCGTTCATCCCTGTGGCTATCTGGACCTACCGCGGCATAAGCCTGCCGCACAAGCCCCTCCTCGCATGGGCTCTCGGCGCGATGTTTGGCGGCTATGCGGCCACCGTGATCGAGGGCTTTATCGCTCCGATACTCTTCAACTACGTGGAGCACCTTGCGTATGCAATCGCAGGCGTATGCTTCGCTACACTGGGGGTCGCAGTGCTCCGGAGCCGCGTCAACACCGAGGGCGAGAACGCGTGATCGTCCACGTATTCGATATCGCAGCTGCCCTCGGCTTCGGCGCCGCCACCGTCATCACCCTCATCCTGGTCTTGACCACCCGGCGAACGTCGAGCCGTCGCGCCATGACGCTGCTGGTCGCCGCCATGACCATCATGACCGCGGTCAGCCTGAACCACACGATAAGTTGGATCCCGGACCAGGGCGCCGAGGACCTCGCGGAGGACTACGCGCAGGTCATCTTCCTGCCGCTCATCCTCTACGCGATGCACGGGCTGTACCAGCGGAGCGAGACCGAGCGGACCGAGCGAGCACTCGCCTCGGTCAGTGAACTGGATGATCGCCTCGCTGCGTCACTCGAGGAACTGAGCGACTACCGGGTCAGCGTCCTACAGTCGTTGGGCGCGACCATCGATGCGCGAGACCAGTACACGGCGCTCCACTCGCTACACGTCGCCGACTACGCGGTGGCCATCGGAGCTGCCCTCGGCATGCACGAGCGCCTCGATGAGCTGGAACAGGCAGGCTTGCTACACGACATCGGAAAGATCGCTATCCCCGATGTGATCCTACTGAAGCCCGCGGCATTGACCGCGCAAGAGTACGCGACGATGCAGCGCCATGCGGAGGTGAGCGCCGAGATCATCGGTGGCACCCCTGCACTCGATGACCTCGTCCCCGGCGTCCGACATCACCATGAACGCTGGGATGGCAGCGGCTATCCGGCCGGTCTTACCGGTGAGGCTATCCCAATGGAGGCACGGATCCTTGCGGTCGCCGACGCATTCGATGCGATGACCAGCGACCGGCCCTACCGGACCGGGATGCCCCTGGACGAAGCTCGCGCAGAGCTGCTGGCCCAGCGAGGCAGACAGTTCGATCCGACGATCATCGACACGTTCATCCCGCTGCTCGACGAAAAGATCGTGACCCTCAGGGACTACAGCACGACCGCCCTGCAGGAGTGGTCGTCCTAGCCCTCGATACCGTCCTCGGTGCGGATCTGCTTGCGCTTGATCTTGCCACCGAGCGTCTTGGGGAGCTCGTCGACGAACTCCACGATGCGCGGATACTTGTACGGCGCGGTCGTCTTCTTGACGTGGTCCTGTAGCTCCTTGATCAGCTCCGGCGATCCAGTCCGACCCTGGGCGAGCACGATCGTCGCCTTTACCACAAGCCCGCGCACCGGATCGGGCGCTGCGGTCACGGCGCACTCCACGACAGCGGGATGCTCGATGAGCGCGCTCTCCACCTCGAAAGGCCCGATGCGGTAGCCGGAGCACTTGATGACGTCGTCGTTGCGGCCCACGAAGTAGTAGTAGCCGTCGGGGTCGCGCCACGCCACGTCCCTGGTCTCGTAGTACTCGCCGCCCACGGCGGCCTCGGACATCACGGGATCGTTGTAGTAGCCGACGAAGAGTCCCGGCGGATATGCGTCTTTGAGGCCGGTCACGCAGATGATGCCTTCCTCGCCGTCCTCGGCCTCCACACCGTCCTCGGTCATGAGCTTCATCTTGAGCAACGGAGACGGCATACCCATCGAACCCGGGCGCGGCTCCACCCACGGGAACGTCGCCACCAGCACAGGACCTTCGGTCTGCCCGAAGCCCTCGCGGATCCCCTTACCCGTGGCCGCCCGCCACTTCTTGGTGACCTCGGGGTTGAGCGGCTCACCCGCGGTCGTAAACGTACGTACGCATGAGAAGTCGTACGCCGAGACGTCCTCCTGCAGCATGAACCGGTACATCGTCGGCGGCACGCAGAACGTCCG
>JAVERH010000029.1:0-19061 GCA_034007245.1 Coriobacteriia bacterium
ATAAGCTCCGTGGGAACGAACTTCTTCATGTCATAGCCGAGTATGGTGACGCCGCATATCCACTGGCCGTAGATCTTGCCCCACCCGAACTTTGCCCAACCCGAGTCCGAGACCGTGAAGTGGAGCTCGTTCTCGCGAACCTGTTGCCAGTACCTGGCGGTGACGATGTGTCCGAGCGGATGGATGAAGTCGTGCATGACCATCTTGGCCAGGCCGGTGGTCCCTGAGGTGAAATAGACGAGCATGGTGTCGCGCCCGCCGGCGAACGCATCGCCTGTGGGGCGTGTCCAGTCCTCGGCATGCGACTCGAGCAGCTCGTCAAAAGACAGCCACCCCTCGCGCGCAGGGCCCGCCACGATACACTTCTCGATCGTAGTCGCCTCCGGGCGCGCACCCTCAACCTGCGAGAGCACATACTCGTCGTCGACGCATACCATCATCTTCACCGCAGCGCTCTCGGCACGGTAGACGATGTCTTTGGTGGTGAGCTGCACCGAGCCCGGGATCAGGATCGCCCCGATCTTGTGGAGCGCCACGGCGGTGACCCAGTACTCCCAGCGGCGACGCAGTACGAGCATCACCACATCGCCCTTGCCGATACCGATGTCCGAGAACGCGTTGGCCATGCGGTTGGAAAGACGCGAGATGTCAGTGAACGTGAACGTGCGCTCGCCGCCGTCATCGTCACACCACACGAGCGCACGCTTCTCCGGCTCCACACGTGCCCACTCGTCCACGACGTCGTAGGCGAAGTTGAAGTCCTCCGTTGACTCGATCCGGAAGTTCTCAGCGAAGTCCTTGTAGGAGCTGAACTCCACGCGCGGGCAGTACCGGGAGATGATGTGATCCATAAGGAGTCCTACTCGACGATGACGGTCACGAACTGCGCTGGCTCATCGCCGACACACTTCTGTCCATGCGGGTGATTGGGGTTGAAGTAGATGCTGTCGCCCTGCTCGAGGACCAGCTCGCGATCTTCAAAAGTGACGACGATCCTTCCCTGGAGCACGATGTTGAACTCCTGACCGCGGTGGGTCACGAGCTCGGCGGGCTCATCGGAGGGATCGAGTGTCACCAGCAGCGGCTGCATGATCTTGTGGTTGAAGCCCCACGCAAGGTCCTCGTAGTTGTAGCCGGGATAGCGGTCCACCGTGCGACCGGTGCCGGCCTTGACCACCTGGAAGGTGTCCAGGCGGGCGGGAATTCCCGTGAGTATCTCGGTGAGATCCACCCCGAACTTACTCGCCATATGGAAGACAGCCGAGATCGGGACGTCCTTGCCGGTCTCTTCGTAGGCGGCGTAGGTGTCCGGATCGATGCCGAGGTCGGTGGCCATCTCCTCGAGAGAGATGTCGCACGACTCACGCAAGCCCTTGATCCGCAGACCGATGTCCTTGAACTGCGTCGTCATGTGCCCACTCCTACTCGGTCGTCCAGTCCTCCGGCAACGAACACACCGGCACCGACTCACCATCGTCGTTCAGCATGCCGATCTCGAACGCCCGGCGGTTCTTCGGCAACAGATGGATCTTCTTGGCCGGCACGACCTTCACGATAGCCTCATCGAGCACCCGCGGATCGCAGAACCCGATCTCACGCAGGAGCTTGCCCACGAGGATCACACTCGCGAGTCCTTTGAGGCCGTTGTCCTCGGCAAGCTGGGTGGCCGGTACCGGGAAGACATCGACGTCGTCGCGCTCGGGCAGACGCTGACACATCGTGGAGTCCACGATGATCTTGCCACCCGGCACCACGGAGTCCACGAACTTGTCGAGCGACGGCTGGTTCATCGCTACGAGCACGTCGGGTTCGAGCACCAGCGGCGAGCCGATCGGCTCATCGGCGAGGCAGACACTACAGTTGGCCGTGCCGCCGCGCATCTCCGGACCGTAGCTCGGCAGCCACGAGAGCTCGCGGCCCTCGATGAGCCCCGCGTACGCGATGAGCTTGCCGGCAAACAGGATACCCTGACCGCCGAATCCGGCGAGCAGCATGTTCAGAGGGGCCGCCATCAGGCATCACCTCCGGATGCGAGCTTCTCCGCACGTGCCTCGGCAGCCTCGGCCACGTTGGCGTACCCTTCGGCCTTCACGTCCTTGTACACGCCGAGCGGGTAGTACGGGAGCATGTTGTCACGCATCCACTGGAGCGCGTCGGACGGCGAGAGGCCCCAGTTGGTGGGGCATGTGGAGACGACCTCGATGATCGTGTAGCCCACGTCGTCGATCTGGTACTCGAAGGCCTTCTTGATCGCGCGCTTGGCAGCGCGGACGTTCTTGGGCGTGTCCACCGTCACCCGCTGGGCGAGTGCGACGCCGTCGAGGGTGGCAAGCATCTCCACCACCCGGACCGGAAACCCGTCGTTGTCCACGTCACGGCCGAACGGACTGGTCTGGGTGACCTGCTTGGGAAGCGAGGTAGGCGCAAGCTGTCCGCCGGTCATGCCATAGATGGCATTGTTGATGAAGACGATGGTGATTCGCTCACCACGGGTGGCCGCGTGCACGGTCTCGGCCATGCCGATGGAGGCGAGGTCGCCGTCACCCTGGTAGGCGAAGACGACGTTGTCGGGCAACGCGCGCTTGAGGGCGGTGGCTACCGCCGGGGCGCGGCCGTGCGCGGCTTGTACCATGTCGCAGCCGAAGAACTCGTACGCGAGTACCGAGCAGCCCACCGGCGCTACGCCGACGGTCGTGCCCTCGATGCCGAGCTCGTCCATCGTCTCGGCCACGAGTCGGTGGACGATGCCATGAGTGCAACCCGGACAGTACGAGAACGGAGTGTCGGTGAGCGAATCGGGGCGTTCGAAGACGACTTTACTCATCGGGCACCTCCTTCCAGCGACGCGGACAGGCGCTCGATGGCGGCGAGCGTCTCGGCGGGCGTGGGGATGATGCCGCCCGTACGGCCGAAGAACTCGACAGGCACGCGACCGCACACAGCAAGCCGAACATCGTCGACCATCTGGCCCATGTTCATCTCGACGGTAAGGATCGCCTTGGCGTGATCGGCCGCAGCGCTGATGATGTCGGTCGGGAACGGCCAGAGCGTGATCGGACGGATGAGACCGACCTTGAGGCCGTTCTCGCGCGCCTTGTTGACGGCGCTGCGCACGATGCGCGAACTCGCACCGAAGGACACGACCACGATCTCGGCATCCTCAACGAGATACTCCTCGGCGAGCTGCTCGGTGGCCTTGATGCGGTCGTAGCGCTCGTAGCGCTCGATATTGGTCTCCTCGAGCCGCTCAGGCGCAAGGAAAAGCGAGTTGACGATGTTGTGCGGGCGCTCGCCCTTGTGCCCGGTCACGGCCCACGGCTTGGCGGGGAACTCCGTCTTGGGCTCGGGCAACACCACCGGCTCCATCATCTGGCCGAGCATACCGTCTGCGAGGATCATCACCGGCGTCCGGTACTCGTCGGCCAGATCGAACGCACGATAGACGTAGTCGGTCATCTCCTGCACCGTGGACGGCGCGAGCACGATGATGTGGAAGTCGCCGTGGCCGATGGCGCGGGTGGCCTGGAAGTAGTCGGACTGTGAAGGCTGGATGCCGCCGAGTCCGGGGCCACCGCGCTGCACGTTGATGATGACGCCCGGCAGATCGGCACCGGCCATGTAGCTGATACCCTCGCCCTTGAGCGAGATACCCGGCGAGCTCGAGGATGTCATCGCGCGCTTACCGGCCGCCGACGCGCCGTACACCATATTGATAGCCGCGATCTCACTCTCGGCCTGCAGGTAGACGCCGCCCGCCTTGCCCATACGCTTGGCCATGTAGGCCGCAAGCTCGGTCTGCGGCGTGATGGGATAGCCGAAGAAGAACCGGCAGCCAGCGCGGATAGCCGCCTCGGCCAGTGCTTCGTTGCCTTTCATCAGGACTTTCTCGGTCATGTGATCCCTACCTTTCGACCGTGATGGCCACATCGGGGCACATGATCGCGCAGCTGGCGCAGCCGGTGCACAGCGACTCATCGGTCAGCATCGCGGGGTGGTACCCCTTGTCGTTGATCGTATCTGGGTCGAGCACGATGCAATTGCTCGGACAGACCTCCACGCACAGGCCGCAGCCTTTGCAGTAGCGGACGTCGACGATGATCCGTGCCATGAGCGGATGACCTCCTCGTGCGGACGGGAGACGGACTCCCGGGGTGCTGGCATGCCCGACACCCTACGAGGCGTCCTCCCAGGGTGTACGGACGTGAATCTTGATAGGATACGTGTTTTCGATGCCGTCTGCAGCCGCGAGGTCCTCCTCGGACCCGGTCAGCAGTCGCGAAGGCACCGTGGTGAAGCACAAAGGCAGACCGAGGAGTGCTGCGGTCGCGCTCGCGAAGTCCGCCGAATCGAGCACCGTCTGCATGGTCGTCTCAGCGCGCAGATGCGAGTTGTTCACGACTCCCGTAGCCCGCAGGTGACACGCCGCCTCGATCTCTGCGAGCAGTGCTGCGGCCTCCTCCGGCTCCCCTGTGAGGTTGCGATACTGGTTGATGACGTAGAGCATCTGGTAGTCGATCGCCGAGATATCCCTGGAGTACCGACCGAGCGCGGTGGCGCCAACATCATCCCCACCCACGTCGAGGATGACGGCGCCTGTGGTGTCGAACGCCGCGTTCACCGCCCCGGACAGTGACGGCGTGTCGAGCGTAGTGCCCGCGAACGTCGGCGAGATCACGCGCACGCCGTGCTGACCGAGCATCTCGGCGTAGTCCGACGATCGAAAGTACGGGTTCACGATGTCGAGGTCGACGAGCATGACTTCGTCGTACGTGGCCGTGAGATCGAGCGCAAGGTTGATGGAGAGGTTGGTCTTGCCGGAGCCGTAGTGCCCGGTGACCACGGTGAACCGACCGATCCTGGGAGTGCCTGGCATGCGTTCCTCCTGCGTCGCCCGGGGGACGTGTCCCTATGGTACCGCTACAATGAGCCTCACACGTCCGATGGCGTCACACACACGCGGGAGTCGACGCCACCACGCATGAGGAGGGACCGTATGGAACCCAAGATCGCCGAGGTCGCAGGGCGTATCCGCGCGATGCGCGAAGACATGGACCTCACCATGCAGGAGATGGCCGACGCCACCGGACGCAGCGTAGCCGAGTATGCGGCCATGGAGTCCGGTGAGGCCGATCTCTCCTTCACGTTCCTGTACCGTGCCGCCGAGACGTTCGGCATGGACATGATCGCACTCCTCACGGGCGAGAGCCCGCACCTCACGGGCTACTCGGTGATCCGCGCGGGTGACGGGCTGGCGATCAAGCGCCGCGAGGGCTTCGAGTACCGACACCTCGCCCCCACCTTCAAGAACAAACAAGCCGAGCCGTTCATGGTCACCGCGCCGTACGTCGCAAGCGCCCAGGACGAGCCGATCCATCTCTCGCATCACGCCGGCCAGGAGATCGACCACGTCATCAGCGGACGTCTGCGATTCGCGTTCGAGGAGCACACCGAGGATCTCGGCCCGGGCGACACCGTCTACTACGACTCCGGTCATGGTCACGGCATGATAGCCATCGACGACGAGCCCTGTACGTTCCTCGCGATCGTGCTCCACGACAAAGCAGCCGACTAGCCCCCGCCGGTACCGGCACCGACCGAGAGGGACATCCCATGCGAGACATCAACCTCCGCTATATAGACGAGACCTACGACGAAGACGGGATACTCTCCCGCGTCAGCGTCCACTATCCCGAGGACTTCAACTTCGGCTACGACATCGCTGACGAAATCGCTGACGCCGAGCCCGACCGTCGGGCGATGGTGTGGTGCAACCCCGAAGGCGAGGAGCACTCCTTCACCTTTGGCGACATGAAGCGATGGAGCGACAAGACCGCGAACTACTTCTCATCGCTCGGCATCGGACGCGGGGACATGGTCATGGTGATCCTGCGTCGCCACTACCAGTTCTGGTTCGTCGCCACCGCGATCCATAAACTCGGCGCGGTCATGATCCCGGCGACTTTCATGCTCAAGGAGCACGACCTCGCCTACCGCCTCCGGAGCGCAGGCATCAAGGCGCTCATCTGCACCTCGGCGGGTGACATCGCAGCCACCACCGATGCGGTGGCTGCCGACTGCCCCACGCTCGAGACGCGTATCCTCGTGAACGGTGGGGGCGGCGGCATGTTCGCAGGCCAGGAGTTCGACGCCGAAGGCAACCGCATCGGCGCAGCACTCTCCGGCCCGGAAGGCGTCTGCGTGCTTCCAGCCAAACGCGAGGGCTGGCACGACTTCAACACCGGCGTGCGGGAAGCATCAGAGGACTGGACGCGCGTTCCGACGCTCGCGGCCGACCCCCTTTTGCTGTACTTCTCCTCGGGCACGACCGGCAATGCCAAGATGGTGCTCCACGATAGCGGCTATGCGCTCGCGCACACCGTCACGGCCAAGCACTGGCAGAACGTGGTGAGCGACGGCGGCATCCACCTCACCATCGCGGACACCGGCTGGGGCAAAGCGGTGTGGGGCAAGTACTACGGCCAGTGGACCATGGAGGCGTGCGTGTTCACGTACGACTTCGACCGCTTCGATGCTGCCGAGATACTCTCACTTATCGAGAAGTACCGTATATCGACGCTGTGCTGCCCGCCGACGATGTACCGCCTCATGATGCAGACGGGCGTGGACGGATACGATCTCTCGAGCCTCTCCTACTGCACCACCGCCGGCGAAGCGCTCAACCCCGATCTTTTCGACGGCTGGCGCACACACACCGGACTCCCACTCACCGAGGGCTTCGGTCAGACCGAGTCGCCGCTTCTGGTCTTCAACTCCATCGGCATGACACCCAAGCCGGGCTCGATGGGCAAGCCCTCACCCCATTACACCGTGCAGATCCAGAACAGCGAAGGCGCCGAGTGCGCACCCGGCAAAACCGGCGAGGTCGTTGTGAAGATCGATCCCCGGCCGGATGGCATCCTGCTCGAGTACTACCGTGACGATGAACGTACGGCCGAGGCGATGCGTGACGGCTGGTACCACACAGGCGACACCGCGTGGGCCGACGAGGATGGCCACTACTGGTATGTGGGTCGCAACGACGACGTCATCAAGAGCTCCGGTTACCGTATCGGCCCCTTCGAGGTGGAAAGCGTACTGCTCGAGCATGACGCGGTGAACGAGTGCGCGGTGACCGGTGTGCCGGACCCCGTGCGTGGCTATGCCGTGAAAGCGACGATCGTGCTCAAGGACGGCTACCATCCCGGTGCAGACCTGGTAAAGGAGCTCCAGCTGTGGGTGAAGAAGCGCACAGCGCCATATAAGTACCCACGCATCATCGACTTCGTGGAGGCGCTTCCCAAGACGGTGAACGGCAAGATCCGTCGTGCGGCTATCCGAGACAACGATGCAGGCAACCGCGAGGAGTAGGCTCAGGCATGGAGACCACCGGTGTAGGGTGGTAGAATCCTCGGCGCGCCCTCGTAGCTCAGGGGATAGAGCACCGGTTTCCTAAACCGGGTGCCGGAGGTTCGAATCCTCCCGGGGGCACCATGATCACTCCAAGGGGGCGGCACATGCCGCTCCCTTTGCTGTTCCCGCTTTTTCCCGCCCGGGCCGCGCGGCTGGCAGGAATCGACGCCGGTCGTGCGAATACCACGGTGATGAGATGTGTGCGCATCGAGGGGATGACTATGCCCACAGATAAGGAACGGCGCTGCTTCTCGCACATCCGGGCATTCATGGCCGGGACCCGTGAGGGGATGCTCGCGATCTCCCCCGATCGGACCGTCCGCATGCTCAACGAGCCAGCCGCAGCGATGCTTCAGTTGACGCGCGCCAAGACCGTCGGCTCACCCATGGACGTACTCGGCATCGCTGAGCTCACACTGAGTATCGAGACGGCTCTCGCGGCACGCACTGTCGTGCAAGGCGGCTTCGAGCGGCGCAACCGCTGCTACTCGTTCACGATCACCCCCTACGAAGATGGCCCGGCCGCCGGTGCCGTGATCACGCTTCGCGACGACACGGAGATCCTCGCAGCAACCAAGCGCTCCGAGGCCATCTTACTCAGCACGAGCGACGGCATCATCGCCTTTGATGCAGAAGATCGCGTCACCTTCGTCAATCCCGCCGCCGAAACACTACTCGGGAAGGGCGCCGAGCAGCTGGTCGGCCTGACGACAGACACGTGGACGATCTTTGGCCTCGCTGCCGACCCCGAGGGTGGCGTGCGGGAGACCGGCACACAGACCCGTGAGGTTCGTATGGAGGAGCCTGCACGCCGCATCGTCGACGTGCGGATCGACCCCGTGTTCGACGATCGTCGCACGTATCTCGGCTCGGTCTCCACGATCCGTGATGTCACGGCCGAGCGCGAAGCCATGCAGATGAAGAACGAGTTCGTATCCACCGTCAGCCACGAGCTGCGCACACCCCTTACATCCATCAAGGGCTATATCGATCTCATCCTCGACGGCGAAGCTGGCGAGATCAACGAGATCCAGCAGGAGTTCCTCTCCATCGTGAAGGAGAACTCCGACCGCCTGGTCGAGCTCATAAACGACATGCTCGACATCTCACGCATCGAAAGCGGACGGATCGTGCTCAAGGTGCAGCCGATCGATGTCGGGGAGCGCATCGCCGGTGCCGTCAACACCTTCCGGGCCGTGCTCGACCAGCAGGGCCGATCGATCCACGTAGATGTCCCGGAGCATCTGCCGGCTGCTGCCGGAGACCCCGATCGCGTGGGTCAGGTACTGATCAACTTCATCAGCAACGCCATCAAGTACTCGCCCGAGGGCGGCGATGTCTACGTGAAGGCGCAGGTCGAGGACTCACATATCAAAGTCGGTATCACCGATGAGGGAATCGGGATATCACCCGGGGACCAGGCACAACTGTTCACCAAGTTCTACCGGGTGGACTCCTCCCTCACACGGGAGATCGGTGGCACAGGCCTCGGCCTCTCGATATGCAAGAGCATCATCGAACTTCTCAGTGGCGAGGTCGGCGTGGACAGTGAGCAGGGCTCGGGCTCGACGTTCTGGTTCACGCTCCCTCTCGCTTCGGCCCGACACGTGAGAACGCCCTCGCTCGAAGGTCCTCTCGGAACGCCCGGCGGGCGGATCCTTGTCGTGGACGACTGCGAAGACGTGGCCAACCTGATCGCCACCTATCTCTCACGCCGGGGTTACGAAGTAGTGAAGGCGTTCAACGCCAGCGAGGCGTGGGAGCTCGCGCTCGAGCTCGAACCTCGAGCCATCACACTCGATGTGATGGTAGACCAGGGAGCCGGCTTCGGACTGCTGGAGCACCTCAAGGCCGATCCTCGCACCAGCAAGATCCCGGTGGTCGTACTCTCCATCATCTGCGACGAAGGCCGGAGCCAGCGGTGCGGATGCACCGGCTATCTGGAGAAGCCGATCGACAAGAACCGCCTGGTCAGCGTCATCGACGGACTCGTCGGCTCGATCGCATCACCGACGGTGCTCGTCACCGACGACGACCGCAACATCGTCGACCTCCTGACTCGCACCCTCAGGCAGCGCGGCTATGCTGTGATGGCGGCCTACGATGGCAAGGAGGCAATGGCGGCCGTCGCCCAGACTCGCCCGGATGCGATCCTACTGGACGTACGGATGCCGGTAATGGACGGGTATGCAGTACTCGAAGCGTTGAAGGCAGACCCTTCCACTGCGGATATCCCCGTGGTCATCATGTCCGCATACCAGCTCGACGATGACTACGCCAACATCCTGAGCCTCGCGACACAGCTCATCGGAAAACCGTTCGACGTTGATGACTTCGTGGCACATATAGAAGAAGTCATGTCAGAGAACGAGCCCGAGCCGACCGCCTCCGGAGGGGATGCTTCTTGAGCCGCATCTTGGTCGCAGACGACGAGCCGCACATCCGCAAA
This sequence comes from Coriobacteriia bacterium, assembly GCA_034007245.1. Lineage (GTDB taxonomy): Bacteria > Actinomycetota > Coriobacteriia > Anaerosomatales > Anaerosomataceae > Anaerosoma. Next base: position 9,860 of record JAVERH010000029.1, read on the forward strand.
CTGGTATCGTTCACGCTCGGCAACCGCGGTCATGAGATACTGCAGGCTGAAGATGGAGGCCAGGCGCTGGACATGGCCAAGCTCGAGCAACCGGACCTGATCCTGCTCGATGTGATGATGCCGGTCATGACGGGGTATGACGTCTTAGACAGGCTCAAAGCCGATGAGACGACCGCCGGCATCCCGGTGATCATGCTATCGGCGAAGAGCCAGAGCACAGAGGTACAGGAGGGGCTGAACCGCGGTGCCGCGCAGTATATCTGCAAGCCGTTCACGCCCAAGGATCTGGTTCGGCAGGTCAATGAACTGCTCGACACCTGAGGGGAAGGGACTGATCGTGATAAAGAAGGTTCTGGTCGTAGACGACGAACCGTCGATCCGCAAACTGCTCTCCGTGGCACTCGGTAATCGTGGGTTCGAGGTACTTGAGGCCGAGGATGGCGTTGCTGCCCTTGGTGCGATCACGGCAGAGAAGCCCGATCTTGTAGTGCTCGATGTGATGATGCCGGGCATGACCGGTCACGAGGTGCACGACCAGTTGCGCTCGCGTCCGGAAACGAAGGAGCTGCCCGTACTGTTCCTTTCGGCAGCAGGCACCTTCGAAGAGCAGCATCGCAATATCGCCTCTGACCCGTTCGCGGATTACCTGCCAAAGCCTTTCAAGCCGTCCGAGGTCGCGGATCACATCGATGCGATGCTCGATCCGACGAAACAGGTGGAAGTCCAACGCGAACGTGGACGACGTGAGGCGAAGCTCTCCAAGATCGTCGAGATCATGCACAGGGATCGCGGCTGACATACCATACCGTCACGATCAAGGGGCGTCGGGACGATGGCACAGAGGCTCATACTGACCGCAGACGATAACGCGCAGATCCGCATGCTCGTGAAGGCGGCGCTGCGCTCCCTTGGGCACGAGCTCATCGAAGCGATCGATGGTGAGCAGGCACTCGAACTCGCGATCGAACGACGACCGGACCTGGTCCTGCTCGACGTGACCATGCCGAAGCTCGATGGCTGGGAAGTACTCCACTTCATGAGGCAGCGCCCCGAAACGGTCGACGTGCCGGTCATGATGCTCACGACTGCATCGCAGAAGTTAGACCTCGATCACGGCACGACACTCGGATGTGACGATTACCTCACGAAGCCGTTCTCGCCCGGCGATCTCCGCGTTCGCGTGGAGCGCATGCTGGAGTAGCCAGCGCGGGTCATCGTCCGATATCGAGCACGAGGTCATCAGCGGTGACCTGGGCCAACTCGGGACGTGCGGCAGCAAGCGTGGCCAGCATGTCCTGGATCTCAGTCACCCCCGGAACCGTTGACGGCGGGTAAGCGCCACCCGCGACCGCGACCTCACCCGGAACCATCTCGGCGAGTATCGCTTGCTGTGCGCCCGGATCGTCCTGGATGCGAACGACCGCCGCATCGGCCGCATCGAGCACCGCCCGCGTCGCCAGAAGCCCCGAGGGAAGCGCGATATAGTAGTCGGAGACAACCAGATAACCGCACGCCCCCGTAAGACCGAACCCCACGACGCTGTCGGCGGTGCCTGGAGTCTGAGTCGACTCGCCCGCATCTGCCGGATCCACCAACAGCGAAACGACCGCCACAGGCGTCCCTGCTGCTTCGAGCGCGGCGGCGTCATCCAGCGCACATACGATCGCATCCACTTCCCCGGCGGCAAGCGCCGCATCTCGCTCGGCCGCAGACTCGAAATGTATGATCGTCGCCGCCACCCCAGCCTGCGAGAACAGTCCGCTCTTGTCGGCTACCGCAAGGGACAGCGCCTCTCCACCATTGACGACCCCGATGACGATCTCATCGACCTCGACGTTTGCGAACGCAGGACCGCCGGTGGCGGGAACGATGTCGTCAGCGACCGTATCGTCACCTGCGGAGCATCCCGCAAACATGAGTGCGACAGCGACGGCACACAGCAGTACAGCCCAGCGTCGAGAGGTCATGAAGAGTCCCTTCGGGAAATGCCGATCAGGCGGGGCAGACGGAACGCCGAAGACGAATCTCATCGCGCACGAGTATGCCCGAGAAACCCGGCTCGGCGGAACCATATCGATCGGCCAGGAGCCCCCTGGCGACCGAATCGATCACGAACGAGTGCCGCTGGTAGAACGAGAACGAGGGGATGTCATCGTTGCTTACCGCAGCCTTCACGCCGGGGAGACCGCGCTCGGCCGCAAGCTCGACCGCCGAACGCACGAGCGCCCGGCCGACACCGTGCCCCTGAAACTCGGGGTAGACGCTCAGCAGCACGATCGCAAGGTCCCCGCCGTCCACCGCGAGCGAGAGCAGACCGACGAGCCGTCCGTCAGAGACTGCGATGAGGTTCTCCTGTTCCAGGACATCGAACGAACACCCGAAGGCGTCGACATCGGTCTCGCCGAGCGCCTGATCGCAGATGTCCTCGATGTCATGGCGATCCGCACGTGTAGCCGCCCGCACGCTCACCTCGGCGTCCCCGCCATCCCTGCGATGATCGTCACACATCACCGCAAGACGGGCAGCGGTGAGCGGTAACTCCCTGGAGCACTGAGCACAGCGGTACTGCGGATATGGGACCTGCGACGAATCGATCACAGCCGGACTCCTTCTACGCGAGCAGAAGCCTTCGAACGGCTCTCAGTATAGCCCTACCCTCCAGCCCATCGACCCCAAGGTCGATGGGTGGCAGGAGCGCTCGGTGGACGGTCCTATCCGATGCCGAGCCATCGACCTACGAAGTAGCCGACCGCCGCAGTGAAGCCTGTCACCGTCGTGCCCCAGATCAGGTCGATCACCGTGATCTGCCATGCCCAGCCTTCGAGTGTGGCGAGGTTCGTGAGATCGTACGTACCGTATGCGAGCAGCCCGAGAAGCGCACCGCGCCAGAGTGCGCCCACGAGCGCTCCCTCCCGAATCCCCGGGATGGACGCAAGCGCAAGGACACCCACCACGTAGAGCAGGTAGAACCCGGCGGCCACTGCGAGCTTGGGCGAACTGGAGAGCAGGTGCCCGATATGCGGCTCATAGATACGCTTGGTTGCAGTGCTGAGCCATACGAGGTCGACCACGAAGAACGCGACTGTGGTGATGACGTACAGCATGGCAAGCTTGGTCACAGACATGCGTGCTCCTCTCGGCGGGACTTGCAGTGACTATTCCCCTGGTCGGCCCCACGCATCAGCTTCGCCTACAATGACTGCAACGAAAGGACTGTCTCATGACGATCGATCTCCCCCGCATCGCCGATGATCCACGCGCCAGAGAAGCGCTTGCGAACGTCCGCGTGCTCTACACCGACCTGGATGGAACGCTCGTCGCTAAAGGTGGCAGCGTGCTGGCCGATGCCAGCGCCGAACCAAGCATCGTGGTCGCCGAGCAGATAGTCGCGCTCAATCGCGCCGGCCTCGCCGTCGTGCCGATCTCGGGGCGTGGGCGCCTTCAGCTCCGAGAGTTGACCCAGCTGCTTGGCTGGGACGGCTACATCGCCGAAGCCGGCGGGATCATCGTGCACGGCACCGGACTGCAGTTCGACGATCGTGTCGACCTCGGGACCTGGACGGATGATGCTATTCCGTCCGGAGAGTCGCCGTTTCAGGCGATCAACCGGGTGCGCGCAGCCGAGACGCTCATGGAGGCGTTCCCCGGTCGCATCGAGCACTACGCCCCCTGGCAGCTCGATCGTGAAGTCTCTCTACTCCTCCGCGGGTGTCTCGATACTGCCGAGGGTCAGGCGATACTCGATACGCTGCCGCTACCCGTCGACCTCGTCGACAACGGCGTGCTCCGCAGCTACGGCTCACTCACCTGCAGGGATATGCTGCCGCACGCATACCACGTGGTGCCGAAGGGCGTCTGCAAGGCCCGGGCGATCGAGCTCGATCTCGCCTGGCGCGGCCTCACGCGGGACCAGGCTGCCGCGATCGGCGACTCGGCGACCGACCTGCAGATGGCCGATGCCGTGAACGTGATGACACTCGTAGCGAACGCCTTGGAAAGCGGTGGCGTGGTGTCCGGGCTGGGGCGCGATCCGCGAACCAACGTCTGGCGCACCGCGGGCGAGCGGACCGAGGGTTGGGCGGAGTTCGCGCGCACATGGCTCGATGCCGCCCGCTAGGGCGCCGCTCTTGCTGTTTCCGCTGGTCAGACCTACAATGCATATGCACTTCACTGCACTTCGGTGCATTGACAACAACACGAGCGCTCCATCTGTTACGGTGCGGCTCCTGTTCGAACACAGGCCACTGCCCCGAAATGTCGAGAGACGCCAATGGGTAGAACAGCCTTCCCCGGCCTAAGGGGACGGCTAACGTGGCTGGGACTGAAAGAGGCGGCTTGCCGCCGCACGGGAGTACCGTGCGCCCTACGTCGGACAGTGCCAAAACCGCAGACGAGGGACGGAGCTACGGCGCGAGTGGCACCTGCCATCGTTCCGTTCGCGGCGCATGCCGCATACCGGGCCCCCGTCGAACACGATGCGGGGCTCGTATCGTTGTCGGACCTACTGCCGAGAGAAATCGGACCTCAGTGACGCCATCAAGTCCTTAGGTCCCGACTCCTGAGATCGTAACGGGAGTTCGGGACCCCCGTTACGATCGACCTGTCGGCATGTGTGCCGGGAGGAGGGAGCCATATGTTCTACCTGACCCGGATGCTGGGCAAGCCGGTGGTCGACGCCGCGGGCGAGATCATCGGCGAGATCAGCGACATCGCGATCGCCACAGGCGAGGTGTTTCCACGCATCACCTCCCTCGCCTTTCTCGGCCCCGAGAAGACACCGTTCATGCTCTCCTGGCGCAAGTTCGTCGATACCCTCGACGACGATCGCATCCAGCTCAACGCAGAGCGTTCGGCACTGCGCTTCAGCTATCTGCAGCCCGACGAAGTACTCCTTGCCAGAGACCTCCTCAACAAACAGATCGTCGACACGCAGGGCATGAAGGTCGTCCGCGTGAACGACCTCAAGCTGTCGGAGAGTCGCAACCAACTGCGGCTGCTGGGCGCCGAGGTCGGGGTGCGGGGCATCCTTCGAGGCATCCACCCCATGGTGGAGCGCGTGGCCAGCGCGGCACTCGCACTTTTTGGCCGCGAACTCTCCGAGAACCTCATCGCGTGGAACTACATGGATCTGCTCGAGCGCGACCTCTCCCACGTCCGGCTCTCGGTCACGCACAAGCGCCTGCACGAACTACATCCTGCCGATGTGGCTGACGTGCTCGAGCAGCTCGGTCCCGGACAGCGGGCGCGCGTCTTCGAGCACCTCGATAACGCACAGGCAGCGCTCACCGTCGCCGAGCTCGAGGACGAGTTCCAGGCCGACCTCATCGACGACCTCGGCGACCAGCGCGCCAGTGACATCCTGGAGGAGATGGACCCGGACGACGCTGCCGACATCATCGGCGACCTTTCGTACGACAAAGCCGAGGCACTCCTGCGGCTCATGGGTGTGAACGAGGCACGGACGGTACGCTCACTCCTCGGCTACCGCGAGAAGACTGCGGGCGGGATCATGACGCCGGAGGTCACCACAGTGACCGAGGACATGAGCGTGCAAGAGGTCGTCAGCAGCCTCCGGGAAGAGGCGGCCGAGCGCGAAGGCATCTACTACATCTACGTCGTGGACAAGGACCGGCGCCTCGAAGGCGTGATCTCACTACGGGACCTCGTCATCTCGGAACCCAACGTACTGGTGACCGATCTGCTGAGCCGTGATGTCACCACAGTGGGCCCCGACGACGACCAGGAGTTCGTCGCGGAGACGATGAGCAAGTACGACCTTCTCGCGCTTCCGGTCGTCGACGAGAGTGGAAGACTCCTCGGTATCGTCACGGTCGATGACGCGCTCGAGGTCCTCGAGGAGGAGTCCGCCGAGGATCTTGCGATCGCCACCGGTGCTACTCACGAGCGCGGGCCGCTCGCCGGCCTGTGGTGGTGGCTCGTCCGCCGGAACGCCTGGCTTCTCGTCTGGGGGATCGCATTCCTTGCGTTCATGGGCATACGCAGGCCGCTCACAGACGAGATCGTGGCAAGTGGTGAGCCGGGACCCGTGTACGGCATGATGCTGATGTCCTGGGCGCTCGTACTGCTGCCACTGCTCCTCCGCACTGCCGAGGACCTCTCCTCACGCACGCTCGCCGAGCTCATCGAGGATGAGGATGAAGACGAGCGGCCCCCGCTCGGAAAGCGACTCGCACGCGAGGGCGGTATCGGCCTTGCGACCGCGGCCTTGAGCGCCCTTGTGGCCCTCGGGTTCGTGATGCTCACCACTGATACGGTGCACGTGGTCGCAACGCCGTTTGCTGCAGCGACCGCAGCTGCCAGCCTGCTCACCGTGCTCATAGGCGGGATGATGGGCGACTTCGCCCTGCGCCGCAGCGCACAGGAGAAACCGGTCTCCGGAACCGGACTGGCCATCACAGCGATGCTGGTCGGTTCTGTCGTATACCTCGGCCTCGCCTACGCTGCAGGAACGACCTGGGCGGCAGCGCTCGTCCTGGCAGGAAGCTAGCCATTGACGCCGGCGACCGACACACGAAAGCGGATGACGCTTTTTGCGGTCCTCGCGCTCATCGGCCCGGGGATCATCTCAGCATCTGCGGGTAACGACGCGGGCGGCATCTCCACCTACTCCGAGGCGGGCGCCCGTTACGGCTACTCGATGCTGTGGATGATGCTCGCCATGACGCCCGCATTCATGATCGTGCAGGAGATGGCGGGCCGTATGGGAGCCGTGACCGGCAAGGGTTTCGCCGCCCTCATCCGCGAGCGGTTCGGCGTTCGGCTCACCTTCGGCGCAATGCTCATGCTGCTGGGCAGCACCGCTGCAACGACCATCGCCGAGTTTGCCGGGGTCGCAGCCGCGATGGAGCTCTTTGGCGTCTCCCGCTTCATCTCCGTCCCGATCGCCGCACTCATCGTATGGCTGCTTGTCGTCCGCGGCAGCTTCCAGCGCGTCGAGAAGGTGTTCCTCGCGCTCTCGTCCGTGTTCATCGCATACGTGGTCGCCGTATTCCTTGCAGGCCCCGACTGGGGCGAGGTCGGCCGCGCCCTCGTGATCCCATCGATCGTCCCCGACCGCGACTTCATCGCACTCTCCATCGGCCTCACCGGCACAACGATCGCCCCGTGGATGCAGTTCTTGCTCCAGAGCAATATCGTCGACAAGGGCACGACGGTCCGCGAGTGGAAGCTTGCTCGCTGGGACGTCATGATCGGCGCTGTCGTCGCAAACCTCATCGCCTGCGCGATCATCATCACGACCGGGACGATCCTGCATCCGGCCGGCATCCAGATCACAGGTGCCGAGGATGCGGCCCGCGCGCTCGCGCCACTCGCAGGCCCCTATGCCGAGATGCTGTTCTCCGTCGGGCTGCTCTCCGCCTCGCTCCTCGCTGCTGCAGTCCTCCCTCTCACCTCCGCTTACGCGATCTGCGAGGCGTTTGGATGGGAGGCGGGGCTCGACAGTGACTGGTCCGAAGCACCTGTCTTCAACGGGATCTATACGTTCGTCATCATCACCTCGGCCGCGATCATCTTGATCCCGGGACTGAACCTTATAGCGATCATGTTGATATCCCAGGTGGTGAACGGCGTCTTGCTACCGTTCCTCCTCATCTTCATGATGATCATCATCAACGACCGGACTATCATGGGCCGCCACGTCAACGGTCGGTTCAACAATGCGCTGGCCTGGATGACCATAGTGGTCGTCATCGCCCTGACTGCAGTACTTATGTTTATGACAGCGCTCGGCATCGACTGATCACGGTGCTATGCTCTCCACATGGCTGACACACCGCAGAGCCCGGATCATGAGTCACTTAGCCGCGCCAAGTCGACACTCCGCTTGAGGGCACGAGCGGCTCGTCGTGCAGTCCTCTCCGAGTTTCGCACTGCACATGCATACGCTATCGCCGAGCGCGTCCTCGGACTTCCAGAGATCGCCAACGCCTCGGCTGTCATGATATATGGCCCGTCCCCTGAAGAAGTCGACGTGAGTGTCCTCGAGTTCGCGCTTCGCGAGCGAGGCACGCGTATCGCTTATCCGCGCGTTGCGGGGCCCCGTGAGCTCGCGCTGCACTGGGTGGACGAAGGGACGCGCATGGTGACCGGAGCCTTCGGCCTCCGTGAGCCGGCGGCGGACACCCCACAGGCAACGCTCGCCGCACTCTCGGTGCTTATCATCCCCGGTATCGCATTCGACCCGGCCGGAAACCGTCTGGGGTTCGGTGGCGGCTACTACGACACGCTGCTGGCACATATAGAGCAGGGTCCGGTCACCATCGGCGTCGCCTACGACGAACAGCTGGTGCCAGAGGTGCCTCTCCACGCACACGACAGACAGATGGACATCGTGGTCACTCCGACACGGACCTACCGGGGCACTACCACGATGATCTGACTGCTGGCAACTCATCGAGTGTGACAAACTCATAGCCGGCCGCACGCAGACGATCGATAATCGCAGGGAGCGCGGCGATCGTCGCAGAACGGTCTCCACCGCCATCGTGCAGTACTACGATCGCACCTGGCCGGACAGATCCGACGACCGACTCGATGATCGCACTCGGAGTCTGGCCCTTGCGCCAGTCCTGCGGATCGACCGTCCAAAGTGCCGGGACCATACCAGCGCTTGCGATATACACCGGTGCGTTTCCGCCAAGGCGCCCGCACGGGGGACGAAGCCAGTGTGGCGTCACACCGGTCGCAGCCTGGATGACCGTGTTGGTGGAGCGGATCTCGGACTCGGCGATCGCCGGTGTCACCTTATCCAGCTGCGCATGCCAGTAGGTATGGTTACCCGCGACATGACCGGCACAGACGACCGCACGCGCCGTCGCGGGCAGGCGCTCCACCTGGGAGCCCAGCATGAAGAACGTCGCCGGTACCTCCCGCTCCGCAAGTATCTTCAGGATCGCCTCCGTCTGTACTGGCCAGGGACCGTCATCGAACGTAAGAGCGACGAGGGGGGTCCCTTCTGCGGGGACCATGCGCGCAAAACCTGGCTGGGGCTCGGTGAGCACCTCGGTCGCAAGCACATCCCCGGACAAAGCCCCGATCGTCAGACGCTCGACACCCTTGACCCCGGGGACCAGCGTCTTTGCCGTAACGCCCCGTCCGACGGTACGTGGCCCGACCTCGATCGCACGCGTCTCGACCCTGCTCGGCTCCACCACGTCCGGCGGCGTGTGGACCTCGATCT
>JAVERH010000070.1:0-10548 GCA_034007245.1 Coriobacteriia bacterium
CCCCAGCTCACCGCCGTTGCCAACGACGCCTGCACGCCATTGCGCATCACAAGAAGAGCCGCGTCCTTTTGCTCGCCCACAACCCGACCGTCACGGGCCGCCCGCACCTTTGGCACCGGCAGAACCCCGTACTCGCCAACCACGCTTTCAACAGTCTGCCCCGGCCGCGCAAAGACCGTGACGTCATCGAGGATCACCGGGATCTGCGCATGAGAGCTATGGGCAGCCGCAAGCAAGAAGATGGCGAAGACAGTGAGAAGGCACGCACGCACCGTCCTACAAAACACGCTGATCGCGCGCTTCATCGACTATCCCTGGACAGCGTGACCGGCTTGCGGCTCGGTGCTCGCACCGGCAGTCGCAGGGACTCTAGCACTGCCTCGAGATTCTCCGTCCACGGGACGAGCGACTTGAGGTCGACCCGCAGGAGTGGCACCTGGGGATGTGGATGCGCAACAGTGAAACCGTTCCGCAAGAGGAACTCGACGCCCACGACCGGCATGGACGACATGTCACCGCGAAAAGTCGTCGCATACGCCTGTACGCTTCGCTCCCCCCGCTGCGCGAGATCACGCATCGCCGCACGAAGCAGCAGCCCGCCCACACCCTTGCGACGCGCCTCCGCTTCGACGTGCATGCAGGTGATCAGCGGTGCGTCACTATCAGGCGGCCCTGACGGCAGGTGACGCGCCTGTGGCATATAAAGAGGCGGCGCGTACTTGATGAAGCCAAGCACCTCACCATCCTCGACGACGACCCGGCCACACTCACCCCATCCGTCTGCGATCACCCTGACGCGCTCGTTCGCCTCGGAGGCATCGCACTTCACCCCACACTCGAAGGGCAGACGCTCCACGCTCTCCCAGTACAGACAGCCCACGCACGGAGTCGGCAGCTTGTCCCGGTCGACTATGCTGAGTCCGACTATCTTACGCACGAGGCACCCACCTACTCGTCATCATCCATGAGCGACTTCATCTTATCGAGAGCCTTGCGCCCTGCGCCGCTCTTGAGCGACCGCCCAAGGGCGCCTGCAGCGGCCACACCGACCTGCAGCACTCCGTCGGCCACCTGACCGGATCGCTCCTTGAGGGCAGTCACACCGCTTGCTGCAGCCTTGGCCGCCCCTCCGGATGCCGCAAGCTCTCCATAACCCGACTCCACGACGACCGCCTCGCCGATAAAACCCCGCACAAGATCACGTGACACATCGAGACGTCCGACTGCCAGATCACCCACCGCTCCGGTCGAGACCCGGAGTCCCGTGACCTCTCCTGTGGTAGCGTCGAACTCGACATCATGCACGATACCGACCGGCTCTGTGGTGGGCGACACCACCGGCATACCGTGCCAGACCACCGTGTCATCCCAACGGTAGCCGAGCGCGCGCTCACCATCAGCGTCTTTGGGAAGCACATCCGCATCGATCACAAGCGTCTCATCGACCGAGGACTGGAGACGGGACAGACCCGCATAGCGGGGACGCTGATCGATGACCCCGAGAACGGCCCCCTTGTCGATCTGCACCCCCACCGCCCTCGGCTCCGAGGGGTGGAACAGCACAGCCGATACGCGCCCGAGCTTTCGTCCACTCTGACCGATGACGGTCCGGCCCTCGTATCCTGTGATACTCGGCATGCGCTCTACCTCCATCACCAACGTCATAGCCGGGTGCGAAAGGACCGGCCGCTGAGGCGGCCGGTCCTTTTATCATACGCGAGAAACGGTTCTGCTACTCCACTACCGGCAGATCGGTCGCCGCAGGAGCGACATCCTCTAGCGTCGACGCAACGGCTGTCTTCTCGGACAGCTTGTCCAAGACACCCTGTGCCTTGTGCTCCACACTACCGACGCCCGACTTGACCGACTCGCCCGCCCTCGTCACAGCGTCGCGTGCAGCCGGGGCGACTTCCTGGATCTTGCCCTTAGCCTGCTGCGTGACCGTGTCGACCTGGTCCTTCAGGCGATCGCGCGCTGCATCGATCTTGACCCGCATCTCTTCAGTCTCGTCGAGGACCCTGGCGCGACTCGTCTCATAGAACTGCTTGCCCTCACCCCAGTACTCATCGGTCTTGGCCGCGATGAACTCACGGTTCTCACGCCCCGAACGTGGCGAGAAGAGCAGACCAAGCACGGCACCGAGGATGCCACCGAGCAGGAATGCACCGAGGATGCTTTCACCTCTACGATAGTCGTACATAAGAAACCCACCTCCGAGCTAGAGATCGGACAGTTCGCAGAACTAGCGACAGTGATATATGTACCCAATCACTTCGCGTCTTCCAGTATAGAGCGTACCAGATGCGCTACTAACTTTTGGAAGTCGAGCCCTTCTGCTGCGGCGGCCATCGGCAAGAGCGAAGTCTCCGTCATACCCGGTGATGTGTTCACCTCGAGTACATAGGGCGTACCGTCCTCGGCCACGACCATATCCACACGGCTGATCCGCTCGCAGCCGAGCAGGGTATGTACCCGCGCAGCCAGTTCGGTCACTGCCGTAGTAGTGACGTCATCGAGCCGTGCCGGCACGTAGTAGTCGGTCTCACCGGCCGTGTACATCGCCGTGAAGTCGAACAGGCCGCTCTTGGGCTCTATCTCCACCGGGGGGAACACACGCGCCTGACCACCCCGATCGTTCACCACCGAGACCGCGAGCTCGCAGCCATCGATCCACTTCTCCACGATGACCGTATCGCCGTAGGACAGCGCGGTCAGGAGCGCCTCGGCGAGACCGGCAGCGTCATCGACCTTGGTGAGGCCGAGTGCCGATCCTTGCTTGGACGGCTTCACGACCACCGGGAAACCGCCGACAGCCCCGGGTACGAGATCGAGTGCGGTGGCAGCACCCATCTGCTTGAACGCAGCCGCGGTGAACGTCACCCACGGGGGCGTAGGGATCCCATCGGCCACGAACAGTCGTTTACTGAGCGCCTTGTCCCAGGCGAACGCAGAGGCGACGACACCGGGACCGGTATACGGGATGCCGAGGAACTCCAGTAGCTCCTGCACGGTCCCATCCTCCCCATACTTGCCGTGGAGCGCTATATAGACAGCGTCCGGACGCTCGCTCCGGAGCGTCGCTACCAGCTCAGGTGTCACATCGAGCGCAAGCACCCGGTACCCCTCGGCCTCGAGCGCATCGCACACACGCTTGCCGCTCATGAGCGAGACCTCACGCTCCAGCGACTTCCCCCCCATGAGCACCGCGATCTTCTCGTTCACTGGATCAGCCCCTCCCATCGGCATCGTCCACAGGCAGTACGCCTGCGTTCGCGAACGCTCGATACAGTTCCAACCGGTCCTCCAGCACCTCGGCGAGACGCTGGATGCCCTCGCGGATGGCATCAGGCTCTGCATAGCAGAAGCCGAGACGCATGCAGTTACGTCCGCGCCCATCGGGGAAGAAGGCGTCACCCGGCACGTACGTCACGCCACGTTCGACCGCCTCTGCGAGGATCGACTTGAGATCGAGAAACGCCGGCATCTCGACCCACACGAAGAACCCACCCTCGGGCACCGTCCAGGTCGCCTCTGCGGGAAAGTGCTCGGCCAGCGCCTCGATCATCGTGTCCCTACGCTCGGCATATGCCCCCGTGAGATCCTGCAGCACCTTGCGCCACCGCGTATCGGCAAAGTAGCGCTCTGCAGTCGTCTGCGCGAACGAACTGCCGCACAGATCGGCCGCCTGCTTGGCGAGCACGAACTTGGCGAGGATCGGCTTGGGGGCGATGACCCATCCCAACCGCAACCCCGGAGCGAAGATCTTGGAGAACGTGCCGAGGTATATGACCTCGTCATCAAGCGCGCGCAGCGGGAGACAGTGACCGCCCTCGAAGCGCAAGCGTCCGTACGGGTCGTCCTCGATGACGGGGATGTCATACACACGCGCAAGATCGAGCAGCTCGCGACGGCGCTGTGGCGTCAGTGTGACACCCGCCGGGTTCTGGAAGTTGGGGATCGTGTAGATGAACTTCGCCCCACGAGGACCGAGACGCTTCAGCTGCTCCTCGAGCAGATCGGTGCGCATGCCCTCGGCATCCATCGGGATACAGACCACGTTGGGCTGGTACGCGGAGAACGCCTGCAGGGCTCCGAGATATGTGGGGCCCTCGGTGATGATGACGTCACCGGGATCGAGGAATATCTTCGCCATGAGATCGAGCGCCTGCTGGGCGCCGGCGGTGATCACGAGATCGTCTGCTTTGACGCGGACACCGATCTCGCCCATGAGATCGACGACCACCTGCCGGATCTTAGGCCGACCCTCTGACGACCCGTACTGCAACGCCTCGGTGCCGGAGTCACGAAGCGCCGAGGTCGCAGCGCTGATGACCGAGTCGATCGGAACGCGACGTATCTCCGGCATACCGCCGGAGAAGGAGATCATGTCGGGACGTGTGGCCGCCGCGAACAAGTCGCGGACGGCGCTCGAGCGCACATCGGCCATGCGCTTCGCATAGCGGTCGTCCCAACGGTCGAACACCACTCGTGCGGTACCCATCACTGCTCCTCAAAGACGCACATGCGCCCTCAGACGACAGAAAACGACCCTCCCGACAGGGCGAGGGTCGTCGCGGTACCACCTGTCTTCGTCCGGCGCTCGCGCACATTCGCCGGACCTCGGTCCCGGGATAACGGCCCGGGTGGACCGCCCGCTTCCACCGCTCCTCTAGAACGGTTCTGGCGAGGGACCTGCGGAGGGGTGGCCGGGCCTATGATGCCCTCTTCCCTCACGTCCACTGCGTCTTAGCCCGGCGCACCGGGATTGAAAGGTACCTTAGCACCGCGCTTCAGCGAGGGTCAATCACGAAGGGTTCACCGTTCGGCGTCGCACGCAGTGCAGCGAGGCGACCGACCTCGACATCGATGTCGAACGTCATGCCATCGCCGAGAGCTCCCTCGATGAGGCGAAGGGCAAGACGGGCCGCTGCAAGACAGACCGCATCGTCATCGTCGAAGATCGAAACGCAATATGCATCTTCGCCTCTGCGCCAAACGGTCTCGCCGCGAACACCGAATGGTGAACCAGCTCGAACAAGAAGCTCGAGGACCACATGCTCGAACAGATGCGGCGTCTGGGTACCACGCAACTCTTCCACGAACGGATGAGCGCCGTCTGTCGAGCAGCGATGCAACACGAGACCGGGGAGCCAGTCGAGAAGGCGTGCCGCTGCGCGCTCGGCCACCTCCCCGGTGATCGGAGCAGCGTCTGCTTCCAGCACGAGATCGATTCGGTCCTCAAGCACTCTCACACAGCGGAGCCGCACAGTGCTCACATCATGTCGCCGGGAGCACTCCGATGACGATGCGAACCAAGGTAGTACGCGATCGAGACCACAGCCACGAGAGCGATGGCGCCCACGGCCATGACCTTTGTCGCATCGCGCTGAAGCACTTCGCGCGTCTCGGCCTCCGCAAGATCCCGGATCTGCAGGACCTTCTGTTTCAGATCGTCGACTGTCAGTTGCTGGGGCGCAAGCGCCGTGTCCCTGGTGTCGTTCACTTCTGCATCGACCTCACCTTGATGAAGAGGAATACGATCGAGCCGAGCATGAGCACAGCGCCGATGATCAACAGGGCGCCGGGGTAGCTCACCCAGTTCGCGAGCAGCAGGAAGAGCGCCACAGCGATGAAGGTGAGTCCGAGCGTCAGTAGCGCAGCGGCAGCTGCTGCCGAGACGAGCGTGAGCCCGAGCCGCTGGATAGGAGCGACGATCTTCTCCTGCACGACGCCAGCAGCCTCCTGGCGAAGCCAGTCAACCGCCGTCTGGAGCAAATCGGCCACCGAGTCGATGACGGCCTCGAATCCGTTCGCAGTGCCGGTCGACTTATCGCCGGGTAGAGCCATGGTGTCCTCCCTTGTACGGTGACGCCACTATCGAAGATAGCCTAAACCCCCGTGCCTCGACGAACAAGCGGGCGGCGCTCCTCTCAGAAGCGCCGCCCGCTATCTACGTTGGATCATCGCTAGAGGATGCGGTAGCTCACGGTGTTGACACCCGAGAAACCGAGAGCCTTGGCCGTACCCGGCCCAAGATCGAAGACGCGACCACCGGTGAACGGACCACGGTCCTGGACCGTGGCAATGCAGGTCCGGCCCCTATACGAGAACTCTATCCGAGTACCGAACGCAAGGCTCCGGTGCGCCACCACCATGCTGTCTTGCTGGAGCACACCACCCCCGGCCATGGTGTTGCCATAGAAACCGGGCCCGTACCACGATACGCGTGCGGTCTTCCAACCAGCGGTATCGGTAACGGTGGGCGTTGGAGTCGGCGCCGGAGCAGAGACTGACACTGTCTGACGTGGAGCCGAATGCACTACTGCGGACTCCTGCACGACAGTGGCGATCCGCGTACCATTCGCCCGCTCCTCAAGAGCCGCGAGACCCGAAGGGGTCCTTAGTCCGTCAGGATCGGGACGACTACCAGTTGAATCCAGGCTCAAACCTGTATCGGCGATCACCATACGTTCATCTTCGACCATCTGGGCGAATGCAACGAACGTCGGTACGGTTCCGGCCCCGATCAGCGCTACGACGAGCAGCCCCGCACCGATCCGCGCAGACCGCAGGGAACGCCTATGAGAGCTTCGATCGATTCTTGCCTTCACACTGTCCTCCATGGACGACTACAGGACAGACGGCAGCCCAGGGTATACGACGACTCCGGAGAGTGTGGAGAAGGAAGCATGTCGCCGCGTCCTGGCCACGCAGATCGGACGTATCCGCCGCCTTGGCCACTCAGCACGAGCTCTGCTGTTGGTGGTGTTGACCGTGATCCTCTGGGCCCGCGCGCTCTTGCGCTGCCAGCCACAATCACCTCGCCGGTAAGCTCTGTGCCGCCGGTCACACGCAGCGGTCCTTCGACCATCTGACGCACGCCACAGAACTCCGCTTTCCAGCAAACGAAGTAACACACTACCACAGACCGAGAATCGACACCACAACCCCGGATAACCGATACCGTGCGAGGCCTATGGGGTAGGAGTCACCGTCGTCTCATCCCCGGTGAGTATAACGAGCACATCGCCGAGCTCTGAGATGTAACGCCCGTACGCCTCCCAGTCTCCCTCGCGCTGCGCAGCGACTGCGCTCTCGTAGAGGTCGCGGGCGGCAGCAACGTCTGCCGGACCGCTCCCATCGCCTGGGCGTTCCTGCTCACCGAAGACGGCAAGTAACGCCGCATCGAGCGTCGGCTCCATGGCGATCTTGTCACCGTAGGCCACCACGACACGCGTCAGTTGTGGCATCGAGGTCTGCTCGGACTGAAGGTAGAGCGGCTGCACGTAGACGATCGAGTCGTCCATGGGGATCACGAGCAGATTGCCCCACCGCACACCGCTCTCCCGCTGGGTCCACAGCGTCAACTGCTGCGAGATGACCGGATCCTGGTTCACCCGGGCCGACACCTGCTCCGGGCCGAGCACAAGCCGCTGCTTGGGCAGGGTGTACACGACGCGCTCACCGTAGCTACCCGGATCCGACTTCGCGGCCATCCAGCCGATCATGTTGGCCTTCGTTCGGGGGGTGAACGGCATCATGAGCATAAAGTCCTCGACGGTCTCCTCCGGGAGCTCCATCAGCACATAGAACGGGTCCATGGCCGTTCCAAGCTCGTCGCTACCCTCTCCCGGTAACGCCCACTGATCCTCTTTGTTGTAGAAGACTTTCGGATCCTCCATGTGATAGGTCTTATACACCTCTGCCTGCAACGAGAACAGATCTGCCGGGTAACGCAGATGCTCGACGATACCTTCAGGCATCTCGGCGACATCGGTCAGCAGGCCCGGATAGACACGCGACCATGCCTCGAGCAGAGGGTCGGTCGGGTCGTATGCATACAGAGTCGTCGTTCCGTCGTAAGCGTCGACAGTCACCTTGACCGAGTTGCGGATGTAGTTGATGCCGCCGTAGCGCTCCGAGTACGGATACCGGTCCGAGGTGGTGAAACAGTCCATCACCCACACTATCCGTCCGTCGGTGACTACCGGATACGGGTCCGAGTCCTGGTAGAGCCAGGGAGCAAGTGCCGTGACGCGCTCGGAGATAGAACGACGGAAGAGTAGCTTGCTGTCGGCCGTGATGTAGTTGCTGAAGAGTATCTGCGGTGCCGAGAAGCGTGTGGCAAACGCGGCCCGACGCACGAACCCGCCGACCTCGATCCCGCCCTCCCCGGTGTACGTGATCTCCGCGTTCGAATCGCCGACCGGGTAGTCGAACTCAGCGAGCTCCGTTCCGGCGATGACGTAGTTGGCGGCAGCCTCTCCAAAGTACAGCGCCGGCTGGTCGAGCACGAGATCCGACGAGGTGACCGGCGGGATATCCTTCATGAGGAAGTGCGGGTATCCCTGGCCGGAGCTTTCGTTGACCGGGCTGATCACGATACCGTAGCCATGGGTGTAGACGAGGTGCTGATTCACCCAGGTCTGTGCCTGCGAAGCAAGGCGACTCACATCAAGCTCACGGGCCGAGATGAGCACCTGCTGTTGCTCACCATCGAGTGTATAGCGATCGATGTCCACATCCGTGAAGTTGTAGTAAGGCCGCATGCCCTGCAATTGGCGATACGTGTCTGGAACCACCGATGGATCCCACAGACGTATGTTCTCGATCGTGCGGGCGTTTTCGGGAAGATCGGCTGCGGTCAGACTCTCGTCGGCGGGAAACGCCCGCACCTCGATGTCATCGAGGTCATACGCTTCTCGCGTCACTTCGATATTGCGTGCGATGTACGGAGACTCCGCCTCGACCTCGTTCGGCGCTACGCGGAACTGCTGGACGACCGAGGGATAGACACCTCCCACGAGCACCGCCGCCGCCGCCCACGCACCGAGAGCGATCACGGGGAGACGCCAACCGCGGAACCTGATGTTCACGAGAAGCGCGATTCCAGAGAGAAGCGCAATGACGATGAGGATGGAGTACGCCGGAATCTGTGCGTTGATATCGGTGAACGATGCACCGAGGACCTGCCCGCGCGGGGAGTAGTCGAGCTCGAAGATGTCGAGCCAGTACCCAAACGCCTGCACGACGATGATCAGCCCGCCGACAACCGACAGATGCGCCTTCACGTGTGAGTCGAAGCCGCGCCAGCGATCCCATGGCCGGATCGAGCCGGCCAGAAGATAGACCGCTGCCACTATGAGCAGCGCGACGAGAAGCGCACCTGTAAGCCACTGCTGCACGAATCGGAATGCAGGAAGCGTGAAGAAGAAAAAGCCGATGTCGCGACCAAAATGAGCGTCGGCGACACCGAACGAGCCGCCATTGAACGCAAGTGCTATGGTCTCCCACGATCCGGCTGCGGCGATTCCTGCCATGATCGCGGCGACTGCAGCGACGCCGACCGCAGCCGGGCCGGTCGAGCGTCCAAGCGCCCGTCGTATCGCGTCGATCGTCTCCTCGAACTGTAGACCGGGAGTCAGGGGGACCCGCCTAGGGCCGACCGGACTCAACGAGCGAGCGATCCTGATGTTCGCGAACACCACGCCGAAGTACAGCAGCGCCGAGAGCGCCCCGATGCCCCAGCTCCACCCAAGACCCCGCCAGAACACGACGGACTGTCCGAGATCCTCGTACCACAGTGCGTCGGTGTAGAACTCGGCAGCAATCCCGGATAGCGCCGCAAGTGCGACGAGCACGATGATCACGATCGTTATGGTGTTGGGTCGCCGGATGCGTGCAGCCATGGGTTCTCCCGTCGTCGGTCTACGGGCTATAGTACCCCGCCGCCAGACACTCCTACAGGAACTCGGAGATATCCACGTTCATGCCACTGGGATCGAGACAGCGTACGATCGAGCGACCCTGCACCTCTGTCGCTGCGCTCAGATCCACGTCTACCGGATCGACTACCGTGCCATCAGCGCCCGCGATGACGCGGACTATGGGTCGCTTCGGATCGCTGGCACTCGGGCTGACCACTACTGCGGCCTCACCGGAGTCGAGCAGTACGAGCGATCGCGGTGGGAAGTAGCCGAGCATGTCGACGAACTGCCGCACCAAACCCGGATCGAGCGACCTACCCCCACTCTTCACGATGACCCCCATCGCCTCATCCTGCATACGAGGAGCACTGTACGGACGCTGCGAGGTCATGGCGTCGTACGCGTCGGCGACCGCGACGATGCGGCTCGCGATGTGCTGCTTCCGCTTGGGTTCGCGAGGAGGGTAGCCGCCCAGGTCGTACCTCATATGATGCTCGAGAACGCAGACGATAGACGCCCGATCGACCCCTGCAGTGAGCGCCACTATCTCCGCTCCGCGAACGGGATGATGCCGCATCTCATCCCACTCATCGCTCGTGAGCGGTCCGATCTTGTTCAACACGGAGGGGTCGACCGTCATCTTGCCGATGTCGTGGAGAATGGCGCCGACACCGAGGGCCGAGAGGAAACGGTAGTCCCGCGTAAGCATCGAACCGAGCGCGACCGAAAGGATCGCCACGTTGACCGAATGGTAGAACGTGTACTCGTCGAAGCTCTTGAGTCCCGAGAGCTCCAGCATCGCGTATCGATTGTGGAGGATATTATCCACAAGGCTTCGGGC
>JAVERH010000061.1:0-11578 GCA_034007245.1 Coriobacteriia bacterium
GCGACACTCGAGGAGCACCTTCACGAGCGCGTTGTCGGCCAGGACGAGGCCGTTTCGGCGGTGGCCGGCGCCATACGGCGTTCTCGTGCGGGCCTCTCGGATCCCGACCGACCCATCGGCAGCTTTCTGTTCCTCGGCCCGACAGGTGTGGGCAAGACCGAGCTCGCGAAGACTCTTGCCGCTTTCCTGTTCGATGACGACCGTGCGATGGTGCGCATCGACATGTCCGAGTACATGGAGAAGTTCAGCGTGCAGCGCCTCATCGGTGCACCCCCCGGTTACGTGGGATACGAGGAGGGCGGACAGCTCACCGAGGCCGTCCGTAGGCGTCCGTACTCGGTGATCCTGCTCGACGAGATCGAGAAGGCTCACCCGGACGTCTTCAACGTTCTACTGCAGGTGCTCGACGACGGTCGACTGACAGATGGCCAGGGTCGTGTGGTGAGCTTCAAGAACGCGATCGTCGTCATGACGAGCAATGTGGGTAGTCAGTACATCACGGAGTTTGGCAAGAGCGGTGACGAGACATCGATGCGTGCGATGCTCGATGAGGCTCTCCGGGCGACGTTCCGACCAGAGTTCTTGAACCGTGTGGACGATGTCGTGGTGTTCCACTCGCTCTCGATGGAGCAGCTTGCGTCCATCGTGGGCCTGCAGCTTGCGATCGTTCGCGAGCGGCTGGCAGGGCGGAAGATCTCACTCGAGGTCAGTCCTGCAGCAACCGAGCGGCTCGCGCTCGACGGGTTCGACCCGGTTTATGGCGCGCGTCCGCTCAAGCGGCTTATCCAGCGCGAGGTGGTCGACCGCGTGGCGCGGGAGCTCATCGAGGGCCGTCTGGGCGATGGCGACACGGTCACCATCGACGTGATCGGCGACGAGCTCGGCGTGCGGGGTGTGGCACACGCGTGAGGATGTGGATGGTAGACCCTGCGATGATGTGCGATCAGCATCTGCTTGGCGAGCACGCGGAGATCCACATGCTCGCCGGGACGCTCGCGAAGCACAAGTCGATCGATGGCTTCATCGCCAGGGGGCT
Source organism: Coriobacteriia bacterium (assembly GCA_034007245.1). GTDB lineage: Bacteria > Actinomycetota > Coriobacteriia > Anaerosomatales > Anaerosomataceae > Anaerosoma. Next base: position 1,037 of record JAVERH010000061.1, read on the forward strand.
GCTGGAGCCTTCGGCGATGGAGATGCGACACGAATGCCTCGTAGCGGAGATGGGGCGGCGTATGTTCACGCATCGTTCGCCGTTGCCGGTAAGCGACCTGGGGTATCTCAGCGCCGAGGCGCGTGAGGCGAAGGTCGATACGGAGGTCTCGGCACGCGAACTCGCGCATAGATGTGAGCGGTGTCGTGTGAAGGCCGCGCTATAACGGTATCAGGCGGTCGTCGCCAAAGGCCATGCGTGGCGGCGTCCGGGAGACAGTGGAGGTGATGGTCATGGCGATTGTGAGATGGGATCCGTTTGGAGAGGTGCTGCGCATGCAGCACGACATGGACCGCATCTTCTCCCGTCTCGGCTCTGCCGAGATAGGCGGGGAGTCGGTAGCGTGGATGCCCAAGGTCGACGTCAAGCGCAAGGACGACGACATCGTGATCCGCGCCGAGTTGCCGGGCATCGATCCTGCCGAGGTGGAGGTCGAGATCACCGATGGCGTGCTCACCATCCGTGGCGAGCGGCGGCAGGAGGAGAAGCAAGAGGGCGAGGACTGGCTCGTGTGCGAGAGCTGTTACGGTAGCTTCGAGCGTGCACTGACCATTCCTGATGGTGTCGACCCTGCTTCGATCACTGCCGAGTACACCGACGGTATCCTCGTGGTGCGTGTGCCCAAGGCACTCGAGGCGGCCCGGCCTAAGACCACCAAGATCGAGATCGGAAGCGCGAGTGCGCCGAAGCTTGAGGGCGCGTCTGAGTAGGACTCGCTGCATCCGACCGAGAATCGACCGGCGGATAGGCAGCAGGGCCCCGGCAGTAAGCCGGGGCCCTGCTGCGTGCGGGTAGTGTGTAGGGTGGCCGCGCTATGCTCCCGGCGCCCCGGCAAGACCGAAGGTTCGCTTGAACCGCTGCGTGCCGTCGAGGATCGCCTCGAGTGCCGGGCGTGCGTAGGGTAGCGCACCAAGTGAGATGGCAGCATCCCAGACCGGCCCCGCCTTCTTCCATGCGGCCGAGTATGCGAAGTGCCGCAGTTTCTCGCTCGTCGTCTCGCGTGCGAGTGAGGCGTTGATGATACCCTTCCACGAGTAGAATGCGCGTCGGGCCCGGTGATAGCCCTGCTCGATCTCAGCCGGCGACATCGTGGGATGGTCGATCACGCAGTGACGAGTGTCGTAGCGGTCCCAGTCGCGGGTGAGGATGCGTCCCTCGCGTTCGAGACGGGTGTAAAGCGCCGTGCCCGGATACGGCGTCAGTACATGGAAGGTCGCGGTCTCGATACCGCGCTCGATCGCCCACTCGGCGGTGCGCTCGAAAACGTCGGGTGTATGGTGGTCCATCCCAAAGACGAAGCTCGCGTTCACCATGATGCCTGCGTCGTGCAGTCGTTTCACGGCTTCGTCGTAGTCTCGGCCGATGTTGTGACCCTTGCCCTGCTCGGCGAGGGCGGCCTGATCGAGCGTCTCGAATCCGACGAACATCGAGCGAAGCCCTGCGTCTGCAGCCGCTTCGATGAGTCCGGGTCGCAGTACCGCGTCGACTGTCCCCGCAGCCTGCCATACGCGGCCAGCACCACGCAGCCCGGCCATGAGCGAGCGTGCGAACCGTTCATCGGCGAAGAAGTTGTCGTCGAGGAAGTAGAGGTGTCGGCCGGGCAGCGAGCCGATCTCATCGAGCGCGTCATCCACCGGCGCCGTGTAGAACGATCGGCCACCTGCATAGAAGGCGTCTTTGTAGCAGAAGTCGCACGAGTGGGGGCATCCACGGGAGACCACGAGGGAGTTGGGGACCAGGTAGCGATCGCGGTCGATGAGATCGCGTCGTGGGCGGGGGAGACCCATGAGACTCCGGCGTTCCGAGCGGTAGGCGCGCTTGGGGTGGCCCGCCCGGTAGTCTGCAAGGAAGCGTGGCCAGCTGTCGTCTCCCGGACCAAGGAAGATCGTATCGGCGTGTTCGGCTGCCTCCAGCGGGAGTGAGGTGGGGTGGATGCCGCCGATGCAGACGTGCGCGCCACGCGAACGGTACAGGTCGGCAAGTTCGTAGGAGCGCCGGGCTGAGGTGATGTACGTCTCTATGACGACGATGTCGGGTTCGTCATCGGTACGCACTCGCCTGACATGCTCGTCCTCGATCGTGATCTCGTCGTCGCCCGCACAGTGGCCGGCGAGCGTTGCCAAGCCCAGCGGCGGGAACAAAGAGTACTTGATCGGCCGGAAGAAGGGGTCGGTCGCCTCGGCAAGTGCAGGGAGCACCATCTTGATTCGCATACTGCCTCCGATCATCGAGGGGTTCGAGCGTATCGGTGCTGTGTGCCGATGGGCAGACGGTTCGCCCGACTCGTTGCCGCTATGTCGTCAAGCCGTGACCTGGCGTCGCAGCGGGTATGGGCATCGGCGTCGGCTATGTGGCGCGCCCACCTCTGCCGCAGTGAAGTGGTTCCCGGCTGCCCGCAGGGGGCTCATCGCAGGGTTCGTGGTGTCGGGCTTCGGTCTTGCGAGCGTGTACGCCGCACTGCTCACGCAGCGGTTGGTTGGCGCGTGCGGCGTCTTCGGTTCGATGGTGCCCGACTCGATCGTCGACTCCACGCAGGGCTACGCGATCGCCTACGCGGTTGCGTCCGGTGTGTGTCTGGCTGCAGAGACTGCCGTTGGTACACGTAACCGTGCCGTCTATCACGTGTGACCGCTCATCATCCACCACCTCCTGCCGTTTGGGGTACATGCCGATAGGCATAGCATGGGTAGTGTCATCCATCTGCCTGAGTCGGAAGAGGTGAGGGTCGTAAGCGCCGAAGCTGTCGAGGCACATGTGCTCGGGCACGCCCTCGGTGACCCCGTACGCATAGCTGCGCTGCTCGGCGGAGCCTCGTTCCCGGCTGCCCTGTGGTGTGGCGCGGACATGCGCTTCACCTGGACCAACTCGGCTTTCCTGGACTTGCTCGGCGATGTGCGGCCGCGGTGGGATCTGCTCGGCATGCCGCTACGTGGCTTCCTTTCCGACTCACACTCGGCTGCGCGGTTCATCGATGTCGCATACACGGGCCACCCGGTGACGGTTCCCGAGTACGAGTATCGTTCGTCCTGGGGTGAGGTGACCTACTGGCAGCTTTCGTACCTGCCGGTTCCCGGTCGGCTTACCGACCCGTTCAACGTCCTGTTCATCGGCATCGAGGTGTCCGCTGAAGTCCGCGCGAGGGTGGAGCGCGAGTGCCTGATATCCGAGCTTCAGCATGCGAACGACATCATCGAACTCACGGTCCTCTCTTCGCTCGATGCGGACGACATACTGCAGCGTGTACTGGTGGAGGCGACCGAATCGCTGGGTGCCGACTGGGGATGGATCGCCGATCGTGAGGACAATGCCTGGGTGTTCCGGGCGGTGCATGGATGGCCGCTCGAGATGCGCGGCCTACGGTTCTCCGAGGACACTCTATCGCTGCCCGCATATGCGGCACGGCTTGGGCGTGCGGTGGCTGTCTCGCAGTCGGATGCGACACAGCGCGAAGAGTTCGAGCTCATGCTCAAGCACGACATCGGTGGGTTCGCGCTTGTCCCGGTGAAACGCCGGGGTGAGGTGAGCGCGGTGATGGGATTCTGTTGGGACGCAGACGTCGTTCTCAAAGATGAGCATCGCAGCTTGTTGCACAAGATGGAGGTCTCGCTTTCGCTGGCGCTTGAGAACGCGCGCCAGTACGCAGCCGAGCGTGAACTCGCTCGATCACTTCGTGGTGCATTCTTCACGGCGCCTTCGGCGGTCGCGGGTTTTGAGATGGGTCACCTGTACCATGCTGTCTCGGGGTCTGGTGGTGTCGGTGGCGACTTCTACGATGTGGTCCCACTGCCGGGGGGCTCGCTTGGTGTGTTGATCGGTGATGTGGCGGGACACGGTTATAAGGCGGCCGGTCTGACCGCCCTTGTGAAGAGCGCCATGCGCACCGAGGCGCTGCATCTGCCGTCGCCTCGATCAGTGATGAGCCGTGCGAACGAAGTCGTCATCCATGGCGCCCAACCCCACGAGTTCGTCTCGGCGTTCTTCGGGCTGATAGATCCGACCGATGGGCGGATGTCGTACAGCGTGGCGGGGCACCCGCCGCCGGTGCTTCATCGAGCCGGCGAGAAGCCAGTGCTGCTCTCGCAGGACGGTACGGTCCTCGGGGCTGCTTCTGCCGGCGGTTACGAGAACCATGCGACGGTCATGGGCCGGGGCGATCTTCTCGTCCTCTATACCGATGGGCTTCTTGAAGCGCGTTCTCCCGAAGGTGAGATGTTCGGCGACGGGCGGTTGCTTGAGGCGGTGTACGAACACGCTGATGAGAGCGCAGAGCGGATCCCTGAAGCGCTGTTCATGTCCGCGTTCGGCTTTGCCGACGGGCACCTTTCCGACGATATCGCGATCGTCGCGCTCAGGCGGGGCATGGGTTCGGACACGGCAGGTCAGGCGCGGCTCGACCTCGGCTCTGCGGTCGCCTAGCGCGGTCGGTGCGCTTTACACCGTCCAGAGGGCGTCTTACAGTCACCGTAGAGTTCATCTGCGAGGGAGGGTGTCATGCGGTGTCCGAACTGCCAGAGTGAAGTCCGTGACGGCGCGGTGTTCTGTGGATCATGTGGTGCGGTTCTGCCACCCGCCCCTGTAGCGTCCGGGCAACCGGCTGCCCCGGCGCCTGTCGTGCCACCCGTGACTCAAGTCGTTGCTCCGCAGCCGCAGCTCTCCGTCGATCAGGCCGAATACGAACGGCAGATGGCCGAGTATAGGCGCAAGCAGGCCGAGTACGAGCAGCAGACTGCGGGACAGACGTCCCCTCAGCCGGAGATCGCTCCGCCCGTGCAGTACGCGCAGCCGGGCGTGGCATCGTCGCCCCCGAAGAAGAAGACCGGCCTCATCATCGGTATCGTCGCTGCTGTCGTGCTCGTTTTGGGTGGTCTGATGATCGCCGGGGTCCTGATCGCGCGCAGTGCGGTCGACGATGCAGTCGAGAACATCGGTGTGGAGCTCGAGGCGCCGTTCGAGGAGGAGGTTCCCGTCGAGGTGCCAGCGGCTTCGGCAGGGTACGCATCCGCAGCCGAAGCGGTCACCGCCGAGCTGCAGGAGCTGGGCTACGGCGACTGGATCACTCAACTCTATAAAGAAGACTCCGAGGTGGCCACCTATTGGGCGGGACCGCCCAATAGTGAGTGGGTCTCCGAGCTGACGGTCTTGAAACAGGCCGACGGTACATGGACGGTCGAGCGGATCGAGGATATCCAGATCGGTGGCGACGTACCTATGGCGCCTGCCGATGAAGCGGTAATGGTCGTGACGGACTTTCTGGTCGCAATCCAGCAGGATCGCGCTGACGATGCGCACGCGATGACCATCGAGCCGTTCAGTCAGGATCCGGCCAGTGCTTCGTACTCCAACGGTGAGTTCACGGACTTCGAGATCGTCTCTGTGGAGGAGCAGTCGGATGGCACTGTCTGGGTCCAGGTGAGCGAGACTTGGTACGGCACCGCTGACAGCGTGTGGTACTTCGTGGCGCCTACCGAGGCGGGCTATCGGATCTCCAGCGCCGAGGTGCGCTGATCCTAGAGGCGGCACTCCAGGATCGAGCGGGCATGATCGATCCCGTACGCCGGGGCAGGGTGGAGCGCCTTGGTGGTGTTCCAGTGCTGGATATCGCGGTAGTACTCGTGCATGCCGCTGATTCCGAGCGTGAGGTAGGCTCGCTCCAGCGCCGAGCGTGTTTCGATGAGATGCTGTAGGAAGAGCAGCACCGAGCGCTGTGCGTCAGCATCTTCCGGGTCCGCAGGCTTCTCGTTGCTGCAGGTGTACTCGCGGCGTTTGACCGTTGAGAGCGTTCCTGTCCATACAGCGCGGGGCTCGGCTGTCTTATCCGTTGATATCTGCCAGCCGTGCGCGATATCGGTCGGTGTCTTGTCCGGTGTTGCAGCGATCAGGCGGACGGCGTCGTCCATCCATGAGATAAGCTCCTCGGCTGCGTCCCTGAAGCTCAAGAAGAAGAGGATCCGTGCGTAGTACATCAGGAAGAGCAGCACGGCATGGTATGCCTGTTCCTGCTCTTGGCCGTTTTCGACCCAGGTCTCGACGCGTGCGCGGTTACCATCAAGGAAGGCCACGCTGACGGTTGCGACAGGCGTCTTCTTCGAGAGCAGTCTCATAACCGATCCCTTCGATCCGGGGAGCATATAGCCTAGCACGATGTTTGCGGTGATCTATGGCTATCCGTTGCCTCGCATGTGGCACAATGCAAGTGTACCGGCGTCGGACCGGTGGGGTGTGATGAGGAGGCGACACGGGGTGAAGACGCGTTCGAGTGGCGCCTTCCGGCAGTGGCCGGTGGGTCTGCTGGTCGAGGTCGCCGCGTTCCTGGTACTCATGGGCGCCGCCTCACTTATCGCGCTTCTTGCTGCAGGGATGGCCTGATCCTCACATGTGGGTGACACCTGAGAAGCAGAACATCAGAGCTATTCTCCACTACACAGGGATGCTCGTGCTGGCACTCGCCGCAACGATGGTCATTCCGCTCGTGGTCGCGCTTGTCTCTCAAGAGTGGGATCCTGCGCTGGACTACGTCGTCGGTGTGGGGGTCACCGCGCTTGTAGGTGTACTGCTCGTCCGGATGGCACCCCGCGGTACTCCGATCAACCGGCGCGATGGGCTGCTCGTGACCGCGCTCGCGTGGCTCGCGGCTTCGCTCGTCGGCGCTATACCGCTGGTGCTCTCCGGACACTTCGGCAGCTATCTGGATGCGTGTTTCGAAGCGATGTCCGGTTTCACGACGAGCGGACTCGTGTTGGTGCAGGATCTCGACCATCTCTCTAACGCGCATAACGTGTGGCGTCACCTCACACATCTTATCGGTGGTCAGGGCATCGTCGTCGCTGCGCTTTCTGTGGCACTCGGCATGCGGGGCGGTGGCGCGATGTCACTGTATCTCGCCGAGGGGCGTGACGAACGCATCATGCCTAATGTCGTGCATACCGCCCGGTTTATCTGGGTCGTGACGGCGGCGTATGTCGGGCTCGGCGTTGTTTTGCTCACCATCGTCGATCTTTCGCTCGGCATGGGTCTTGGTCGCAGCCTGCTTCATGCGTTCTGCAACACCACTGCATGCTGGGATACGGGTGGCTTCGGGCCACAGTCTCAAAACTCGCTCTACTACCACAGCGCGTGGTTCGAGACGATCACGGTCATGCTGATGCTGGCGGGGACCATGAACTTCAACCTTCATGCGCACATTTGGCGAGGAGAGCGAGTGGAGCTCTTGAGGAACATCGAGGCGCGCACGGTCACCATCAATACGTTCATCCTGAGCGTGCTCATGGGGCTCGGTCTTGCAGGCACCACGCTGTACGCCAGCTCGGGGGAGATCATCCGCAAGGGAATCTATCACCTCATCTCGGCAAGCAGCGGTACGGGGCAGCAGACCCTGTATGCATCGCAGTGGACGGGCGGCTATGGTGGGCTTGCGCTCGTCGTGATCATATTGGCGATGGCGTTCGGGGGCATGGCTTCATCGACGGCGGGCGGTATCAAGGCGTTCCGAATCGGGGTGATCGCCAAGGGGCTCCTGTGGCGCACGCGCGCGGCGATCGCACCGCAGAGCGCGGTCATCACCGAGACGTATCATCACTTCTCGAAGCAGACGATCAACTACGAGTTGTTCTCCAACGCGCTATTGGTCGCTGTGCTGTATGTCTTCACGTACGCAGCGGGCGCAGTCGCCGGTATCGTCTATGGGTATCCACCCGCTGAGGCGCTGTTCGAGTCGATCTCTGCCGCTGCTAATGTGGGTCTGTCGACCGGCATCACCGCGCCGGGGATGCCGACGGGCCTCAAGCTGATCTACATGTTCGAGATGTGGGCAGGGCGACTGGAGTTCCTGGCGTTGTTCGCGATCATCGCGAGTATCGTCGCCGCTCTTGTAGAGAGGCGGTCGCATTCATGAAGGTGATCGTACGTATCGCCTTGGTGGCCCTTTTTCTGTGCGCTGTTCCGGCGCCGGCACTCGCGTTCGCTCCTGTGGAGAGCACGGGGGCCGAGCTCGTCACGGCCGGTAGCGGTCTGGACGGCGTGGAGGTGACGTTTGAGGGTGAGGTCATCAGTGAAGCGCTTGCCGGCGGACAGGGCCACGTATGGCTGAACGTGCTGTCCGGCGGAGTCGCCATCGGTGTGTGGATGCCGGAGCAGATGGCCGAACGTGTCGAGACCTTTGGGATGTGGTCTCACGACGGTGACATCGTTCGTATCACCGGTGTGTTGAACGAGGCCTGCGACACGCACGGCGGAGATCTTGACGTCCATGCGACCGGACTCGAAGTGATCACCTCCGGGACTCCACGTGAGCACCAGGTCAAGTACTGGAAACTCGCCGTCGGGCTTGTGGCCCTTGCTGCGGCCTACGTGATCATCCGACAGGCATGGAGACGTGAGGAGCGACCCTCGTGACACGGGCAAGACGCGGATTTGCAAGCGACAACGCTTCAGGGGCACATCCGGCGGTGCTCGAGGCGATGGTCAAGGCCAACGGGGGCCACGTCCATGCCTACGGCGCCGATGAGTGGACCGGGCGGGCCCGTGAACTCATCAAGGAGCAGTTCGGACCCGCAGCGGAGGTGTTCTTCGTCTTCAACGGGACGGGGGCCAACTGCACCGCGCTGCAGGCGGTGATGCGCCGGCACAACGCTGTGATCTGTCCGGCAACCGCGCACATCAACGTCGATGAGTGTGGGGCGCCTGAGCGCTTCACCGGTGGCAAGTTGCTGGCGGTGCCCACGTCTGACGGCAAACTCACCCCCGCGCTCATCACCGGCGCGATCACCGGCGTCGGTTTCGAGCATGCGAGCCAGCCTTCGGTCGTCTCCATCACGCAGTCCACCGAGTACGGCACCGTCTATAGCGGGTCCGAGCTTGCGGCAGTCGTTGCGACTGCGCGTGACCACGGGCTCAGGGTCCATATCGACGGTGCGAGGCTCTCGAATGCTGCGGCCTCCCGGTGCTGTACTCTCGGTGAGGCGGCTAGAGGCGCGGACATCGTGTCGTTCGGCGCCACGAAGAACGGGACCGTACTTGCCGAGTCGGTGGTCTTCATCGATCCCGATCTCGCTGATGAGTTCAGGTACGTGCGCAAGCAAAGCGCACAACTCGCATCGAAGATGCGCTACATCTCGGCACAGTACGTGGCGTTACTCGAGGACGGCCTGTGGCGACGTAACGCAGAGAACGCGAATGTCATGGCGCAGCTGCTTGCCAGGCGGGTGGCGGCTATCGACGGCGTGCATGTCACTCAGCCGGTCGAGGCGAACGAGGTCTTTGCCGTGCTCCCGCGAAGTGTCATCGCCCCGCTTGCTGCGGAGTACGACTTCTACGTCTGGGACGAGCGCGCGAGCGAGGTCCGATGGGTCACGAGTTGGGACACCACGGCCGAGGACGTCGAGGAGTTCGCTGACGGCATCGCTCGCATGTGTGCAGGTGTCTCGGGCTGACGTCCGGTCATCGCTACTCTGCGAACTCTCGGATCGCAGTCGCCACATAATCGGCATGACTTTCGACTTACGCCTTGTGCCATGTCCGGCTGGCAGCACCATCGGGGCGTTGGCACGAGGATAGGAACACACAACGGTCCGCTTTCTGCGATGCTCCGACATCCTGAGCGGACCGTTGCCGGTCGCGATGGCTTCCGCTGGGGTCTCTGGGTGTCCTGCTCTTGTAGGTGTAGCATTGCCGCATGCAGTACCTTATCGACGGCTATAACGTGACCCACAGCGATCCGGCAACGCGCTCGTGTACGCTCGAAGAGCAGCGCGAAGCGCTCGTCGCTCGTTTGGCTGCCAGGGGAGCAGACCTGCTCGGGCGTGGTCCTATCACGGTCGTGTTTGACGGTGTGGCAGGCGGGATGACCGAAGCGGGCAGGGGACAGGTGGTCGTGCGCTACGCGCATCGTCCGGAGACCGCAGACGACCTGATCGTCCGGCTGGTCGCGTCGGGCGAGACCACGGTCGTGACCGACGACAACGGACTGGCCGCGCGGGCGCGCGTGCGTAGCGCAGTGATAGTGCCGTCGGCCTCGTGCTTCGAGCAGGCATCGACCCGAAAGGTCACGGGTCGCCGCTACCGTGCGGCGTCGGCAGGGCTGCCGCCGGGGGCCGCGCAGATCACCGCCGAGCTCAAAAAGCTCTGGCTCGAAGATGGAGAGTGACATGCCGGGTATCGGTGTCATCGTGAATATCGTGGCGGTGCTCGCGGGGGTCACTATAGGGTTGCTGTTCGGCAAGCTTATCAGCGAGCGGTTCCGCTCGATTGCCTTTTCTGCGATTGGTCTGGCGGTCATGGTCATCGGTGCGATGATGGCGCTTGGCGGCATGGGCGATCTCGGCAAGACTGCGCTCGGGGACTATGCGGCACTCGTCCTCGTCGGGGCGCTCGTGGTGGGTTCGCTCATCGGCGAGGCGTTGCGGATAGAGCACTACCTCGAGCGGTTCGGACAGTGGCTCCAGGGCAAGGTGTACCGCGTGCCGATGCTTGCGCCAGGACGATCGGACCAACCCGGCGAGAAGGGGC
>JAVERH010000062.1:0-11448 GCA_034007245.1 Coriobacteriia bacterium
ACTCTATCCCGTCCTGAACGTGCGCGACCGTCCGACGCTGGAAGCCATGATGGAGTCCGCCGCGCGCTACATCGACGAGCACGTCGCGCCCAGAGAGGACGAGGAGCAGGAGTACCTGCGGCGGCTGGAGGAGTCCTCGGAGTACGTTCCGAGATTACTCTTCGCCCCTTGGTCCGCGGTGCTCGAGCGGGCGGAGGTGAGCCCTGCTGCCGAATGGAAGGTCATGAATCTGCGGAAGAGGCCTGCGGAGCCTGAGGGCGACTATCCGGAGTGGTGACAGTCACGTCTTCTCTCTCGACCCGGAAGTCGGCGAAGCCAAACGCCTGCACTCGCCGAACCGCCCCGGCTGTCGTTTCAACCCGCGCCGGGGACCCCCGGATTTGGTGCCCGATTTGGTGCCCAAATACATGGTGACTGTTGGTACTCGTGGGGACCTATTGGGACTCACCGCAGCTCCGCCGTACCAACGAGTCCCAATAGTCACCAACAGTCACAAGCACAATCAGGATTCGAATTCCCTTGGGGGCACCATAAATCCGCAGGTCACAGGCCTGAGTAGCCCGATTTCGAGTGTGAAATCGGGCTACAAATGTCTTCGGGCTGAGGGCGGGTGTGGGGTAAATGCGCAGCTCAGAGGGTGTGTTGAGGCCCCCGTGTAGCTCAGGAGCAGTCCCTGTTGTTCACAGTCCTCTGAGGTTTGCCTGGTCGAAGGTTCAAATCCTGTCAGCCCGACCATTGAACATGAAGGTGAAGGGCCGCGTTTCCTGAAAGGGATTCCGGCCCTTCACTCATCTTCGGGAGTTTGACGGCAACGCAAATTGCGGTTGCGGTCCTCGCGGTGATTGCTAGTCTGTGGAGTTGACCCGCTTTCGTTGACAGCCTAGAAGTAGACCCGCAAGGGTCTCGAAGGGAGTCAACGCATGGCGTACACACCGGAGTTTAGGACCGAAGCGGTCCGGCTCTACCGTCTTGGAGGCCGAGGCATCAAGGCGACGGCGCACCAGATCAACATCGCGCCGGAGACACTGCGCACGTGGGTGCGACCGGGCGAGCTCGAGACGAGGGACTGGCCGAAGGTCTCACGAGCGAGGAGCGTGAGGAGCTCCGGCGACTTCGGCGAGAGAGCCGCATCCTGCTCGAGGAGAAGGAGATCTTGCGCAAGGCCGCGCTTTTCTTCGCCCGGGAGACCGATTACCGCAGGTGAGATTCGCGCTGATCGACGAAGAGAAGTCGCACCACAGAATCTCCCGTATGTGCCGCGTGCTCGGTGTGACCACCGCGGGCTACTACGCTTGGAAGATGCGCCCGAAGTCGGCTCGAGCCGTGGAAGACGAGTACCTGAAGGATCGTATCGCTTTCCACCACGAGGAATCGCGTGGCACCTATGGCGCCCCACGTCTGCTCGATGACCTCGCCGACGAGGGCGTCCATGTCTCTCGCAAGCGTATCGCTCGCCTGATGCGCGAGCTCGACATCGCTGGCGTGTCGGGGCGCGAGGGTAAGCGCAGGCGTCGCAAGTCGACCGTCATGGAAAGCGCCGCGGTGGTCGATCTCGTGCGCCGTGACTTCACCGCCGAGGGGCCGAACCAGGTATGGTTCGCCGACATCACCTACGTGCCGACGTGGGAGGGTTGGCTTTTCCTCGCGGTGGTGATGGACGCCTGCACGAAGCGGATCGTGGGCTGGTCGATGCGCTCGGGATGGCCACGACGATGAGACAACCTGCGCCGGGACTCGTCCACCACTCCGATCGCGGGGCGCAGTATCGCTCGCTCGCGTTCGGCAAGTCGCTTCGAGACTCGGGGGTCTTAGCCTCGATGGGCGAGACCGGCATGCCGCACGACAATGCCGTCACCGAGTCGGTGATGGCCACGATCAAGAAGGACTGCGTGCACCGCCACAGGTTCAAGACGCGCGACGAGGCGAGGTTCGCGATCTTCGACTACATCGAGGGCTTCTACAACCCACATCGGCGCCACTCGTCGCTCGGCAACTTGTCACCGGCGGAGTTTGAACGCAGACTGCAGTAACGACAGCTTCAGGCTGCCGCGTCCTAGTTTCCAGGTATGAACGGAAACGGGGCAACTCCAACTCCAATCCCCATCTCCTCTGCCACCGAGGTCGCCGACCGATTGTTCTCGAGGATGAAGCGGGTAGTCTGCTCCCTCACCTCAGGAGAGTACTTCGAGTTGTTGCTCGGCATGGTCTGTGTCTCCTTCCATCTCTATGCATATGGAAGTAGAGACCACTCTTAATTTCTCGACGCAGTACAGTTTGGAATCACCACCTGAGGGCAACAATCGCTGTAGGAGTTGGGGGGTATTTCGAGAGTTGGGAGGAATCATGAAGCAACGCCTACGTAGGATCGTCACAACTGGTGTTCTTGCGGTGTTTATGCTCTTCACCCTTGTGCTCCCGGCATTTGCTGGGACCGCGTACAGCAACTACTCATACTTCACGGATGGGGGCTACGGCTATCGCAATCAGGCAAGCGTCATGACGGACACCTGGGGCGCCATAGCCCTCACATACATCGGCTCCTATCCTGAGGTGACTCGGCCAGCCGGATGGTACGGCGCCCTGGCTCGGTTGTACAATGATTCCGGTGTTCTTGTTGCACAGCGCGGTTATGTTTACTCGGGGAGTGCTTGCGTGGGCATGAAGATACCTACCTACAACTACACCGTGCATGACAGCTACCGCAGCTACGGGGTCAGCAAGTCATGGAATGGTAGCTCGTATGTCGGTCACGCAACATGGACCAGCCCCTATCAAACCTATTAGAATCGGAGGTGAGTTCGGTGAAGAAGAGACACCTGCTATCTATTGGAGTCATCGCATTCGCAGCAGTACTGCTCGTTGGCTACTCTACGGTCGCAGCAAGCGCCAACTTGTCCCCGGCGCCAACGGGCACACCAACTGTTTGGCCGAAGAATGCCAACGGCATGACTTATGGCTCAGGGGCAGACGCCAAGTCGCTCGAAGACGAGCCCGATTTGATATGCGTACAAGCAACAAACGGCGAAGTGGGCTATGCATACCGCACCGACCTGGAGGGCCCCGAGCCTAGTTCTCCGTCTGAGGCGGTTGCCCAGCAACGAGCCCAGGGTGACAGGCCACGATCAATTCCCGTGTACGAAGCAGATGGCGTCACACAGATTGGCGTTTTCCTGATTGATTATGGACAGCCTGACTTGATGTACTAGGTCCTGAACTGCACCATCTTCTGTGATGCCCCTGACCTAGGTCAGGGGCATCACACCTTTCGAAGGGCTATGTGGGTCACATGCGGGAGATCGCGCGGTGCAACTTCTCCTCGCTGATCAGCGAGGACTTCATCTGCGGCGATTGGTCTCCTTATGTGTTCGGTAGCGCGAATTCAGATACTAAACGCAACACCCCGGACCCCTAAGAGTGGGGCGGTCCCCACTCTTGGCAGTAGGCTAGGTGTGGGCCCGCGGGAAGCTACAGACGCTTCCACTAAGGCCCCCACGACGGGCCGAAGCACCCCGGGACTTGATGGGGGCATACACGCCGGGATCGCGCCCCGGATTTGGTGCCCGATTTGGTGCCCAAATACATGGTGACTATTGGTACTCGTTGGTACCTATTGGGACTCGCCGCAGCTCCGCTGTACCAACGAGTACCAACGAGTACCAATAGTCACAAGCACAATCAGGATTCGAATTCCCTTGGGGGCACCAAAGTTTCTGCAGGTCAGAGGCCTGTGTAGCCCGATTTCGAGTGCGAAATCGGGCTACAAATGTCTTCGGGCTGAGGGCGGGTGTGGGGTAAATGCGCAGCTCAGAGGGTGTGTTGATGTCCTATTGAAGCCCGAGAGCAGTCCCTGTTGCTCACAGTCCTCTTGGTTTGCCTGGTCGCAGGTTCAAATCCTGTATCGCCCGGCACTTCTCGAGTCCGAGGTGCTGCCTGCACGACCAGACGATGTTGTTAGAAAACTCCGTCCTTAGATTCTCAGACGAGAGAGGATGGCAGAGTATCACTGGGCGCTTCGGATGCTTCAGATTCGACCAGACATCCGTCGGTGCGCGAAGAAGGTCTCTCGCACTGACCTGCGCCAGCGAGTGGGCACAGCGGCTAGGACGCTGGCGCCGCGACGGCGTATGGGGTCCCGCTGCTCGCGAACTGCAGCTTGCCATAACTGTCCCCGACTCTCCGACCAGGTAGAATCTGCCCCACGGTGATTGTTAGCGTGTTCGAAAATGCATCCGCTATTTCCCCTGCATCAGTGGCTGCTCGGGGCGCCGCCGAGACAACCCTGGCTGCTGCGTGTGTACCTCGGTCACGTCCGCTGACGCATGGCAAGAGTTGGGAACCGCATCGGGGATGTGATAGAAGTAATACTGATGCTTTGCATCGGTGTCCGGGGGGACCCGATGTCGTCAACAAGCGGCTCACCGTCTTCGGATGGGGCCAAGAGGGGGGAATCAGTGTCTAGAAGTGTTCCTTTGCGCGCAGTTTCGCAACCGCTCCACCCGTATCGCAGGCACAGGGTGCTCGTAGCTGGACTAGCTGTCTCGCTCGCAGTATTGGCTGTGGCGCTCGTGCTCCCCGAGCGAGCCTGGGCTGAAGACACGTACTCTACAGAGTACTCCGTCTTGTATGGAGGAAACTTCAGCGATGCGGATGCTCATAGGTTCTCGTATCGACTCTATTACGCTGGGCCCAACGGTACCTGGGTTGGAAAGACGCAATCCTCGTACTTCACCGGCAATTCAGATGATGTGAACCATTGGGACGTCACCAACGGCTGGTCTGGAGTCGACCCGTGGCCCGGCGCCAACGACAGAGACATTCTGTACCTGTCGACTCACGGTACTCAGAACCTCATGGCGTTCTACGACCCGTCATACCAGAATGATAGTGATCGCGAGGAGGACCAGAACGGTAATCCGGACAACTGTGGACCGGATACTGGCTACGGGGGCGGCTACTCATCAGAGACAGTTCGTTGGGAGATTGGGAGCGACTGGATAGGCACAAACCGTACAAATTCCAGATGGGATAACGACATCGAGTGGATATTCCTTGCTTCATGCAATCAGCTGTCTGCGGACTATGACTCTCGTGTCAGATACGCACGCACTCTGTTAGGCGACCCGCAGCGTGCACACGCCATCTGGGGCTATGACTATCTGGCGCCAGGAGACGGCACTGACGTCAGCATAGTTGACGACCTGTTTGACTACGAGGAGGCGGGGACTTCAACGCGCTACGCGTGGCTCAAGGCGAATGACAACTGGAACTCAACCAACGCTTGCGGAATCGTACACGCGGCGATGCAGTATGAAGGCTTGCCGCCTATCTCGCCGCTGGACTCAGATAGTCCTGTCGGCTCAACGCCGGACATTCACTACTGGTACATTCCATCATGGACATACAGCCAACAGTCGGTTGAGGCAGATTCGAGCGGGCGGATCGTCACTGCCCTCACTGACCTCCTCGATGGTCTGGGAACCCTGTTCCGGGTCGATGCGGTTTTCGCTGCAGAACCGCCCTCAACACTCCATGGTCGGAATACGACCTACAACGTGAAAGCCTCAGTTCCTGAGGTGACAGCGGAGCTTGATCTCCTGACGGTCACCAATGCGCCAGAGTCTCCACAGGCGATCGCCGGTCGAGTTTTCGGTGCCTCGGGTGTTGCGG
Source organism: Coriobacteriia bacterium (assembly GCA_034007245.1). GTDB lineage: Bacteria > Actinomycetota > Coriobacteriia > Anaerosomatales > Anaerosomataceae > Anaerosoma. The sequence goes on from JAVERH010000062.1 coordinate 5,668, forward strand.
TGGGAGATCGTAGCCTGAACGGGTCCACCGTGTTCCAGGATGGTTCTCGCACGCTTATCGTGCATGAGAATGGTCGCTATCAGGTTCTGGAGGGATTCGAGCCCACTGACCCGGTGGCAATGACCCGCGATGAGGCGATTGCGCTGGCTGAGCAGTACATCAGACGAATCGACTCATTTCCTGCGGACGCGGCGGTCATGAGCGTTCGGGGTATTGCGTGCGCCGACATGGATGTCGACACGGGAGCTATGGGTGCCGAGGTGGTCCAGGCGTACATTGTTGACTTCGGCCACGAGTACGATGGAGTGCCAATTCGCGGCTGTTTGGGCGACAAGCTGTCGGTAGTGGTGAGTAGTAGCGGCGTGTGCGAGTACATGAGGAACTGGCACGAAGTTGAGCCTGCATCTGGTGCTTCGAATCAGACAATCATCTCGGCCAACGATGCGCTAGCAGTTGTTGCGACCGATGGTGAGGGCCTCCTGGGCCTGCCAGGTGAAGTAGACATAACTGATGTGGAATTGGTGTACTACTCGCGCGCTAAGGGCGCCCGCCAGACCGTCATGTTCCCAGCGTGGCGGATCGGTCTTGACGGCGTCAGCGTGTATGTCAATGCAGTAACTGGTCGACCGATGTCGGACTAGGAGGCGGAATAGGATGCAAAACCGGGCAGAGACGAGAATTCTGCGCACGGGCATGCGCGTAGCGGCATGCGTTATGCTGTTGTGCCTTGCTGGGCTGCTTGCATCATGCATCTCAACGTCGCCATCGGGTACAGACACGGCGTTCAACGTGCTACTCGACGATGCCAGTCTTGGCGCTTCGACCGTCCTGGGTGTCTCCGGGACGGAGTATCCGGTGCTCATCGCTGGTCGGCATGTTCTTGCAGTCGATGAGGAATGCGACATCTCGCAGGCCGTATTGTTGTCTGATCAATACTCGCCGATGTCGCAGTCAGCCGAGTTTGGTCAGCCGTACGTGAATGGTGCTCGGAGTGGCGGCGACGGACTGGTGTACTTTGCGCGTCACGGTATTTCACGGACAACTGACGGCTTAGAAAACGAGTCCTTCATATCAGAAGATGAACTGGTACTAATCGACCCGATAGACCCGCTCTCAACTACCTCGGTAGTCTTGGTGCCCGGGTTGATCACGCGGTTTGCGGGTAGTATGCCGACTGACGACGGGGTTCGACTGGCGGCCGTCGTGTGGGAGCCACCGAATGTAGGCAGCTCCGCTGTGGGAGTGTATGTAGGCGATCGTTCAGAATGGAATGAACTGTGGTCGAGCGCAAGCTCGGACCTGGGCATGGTGTCGGTCCTGTGCTTAGAGACCATGATGACGCAGGATGATGGTCCACTCATCGTAGTGGTGGGCAAGCAGACTGCGGAGCCGACCAGCTCGTTGGCCATCGCGTCGATCTCGGCTCGAGGGGACTATGCGCGAATCGATTTGTCTGATACGGGGGCGATTTGGGCCGAGGCTATTGGCGTGGTCACAACGCCCACAGGGGTCAGCATGGCTATCGCTGTTGAGTATGATTCCGGCGATGAGGGGCTCCTACTGTTGAACGCAGAAGGACACTTGCGCGAGTTCAGCCTATCTGGCAGAGCGATTGGCGTGTGTTCGAACGTAGTCGGTCAAGGCGAGCTCATCGTGGTTCGTGGTGCGAATGCTCGCCTGAGCTTCTGGGGCGTCGACGGCGAATCGGAGATTCCGGTCGACACAGGCGTAGTTGCAGACCTGGTCCTGCCGGGAGATCTGAACGGCGACGGTGTTGAGGACCTGCTGCTCTTGGCATCGAGCCGTGAGATGACGCCGTCTGGACAGTCCAGGTGGAGGGTTGGCTGGATGCCGGGTGACAAGGATGGCGCTCGAGAGCCAATATGGGGCGCATACCTGGATGAAGACCTCATATCGGTCGATCTCCTGGACGTCGATGCGGACTCTGGGCTGGAGATAGTGCTGGGTTTGGGCCTCGACTCGGAGGGGCGGGTGAGTCTTCTCTCCGTCCGATAAGGGTAATCTTCTCAGCCTCCGTCGCGGCTGACGGCTGTTCGAAATGCATCCACTATCGCCCACCAGCATCTGAAAAGGCCCTGGCATCATGCCGGGGCCTTTCGCTTTGGCGCACACTCCGGCAGACGGCATCGATGTGTCGCCCGATTTGTCGCCCAAATACATGGTACTTGTTGGTACTCGTTGGTACCTATTGGGACGAACCGCAGCTCCGCCGTACCAACGAGTCCCAATAGTCACCAACAGTCACAAGCACAATCAGGATTCGAATTCCCTTGGGGGCACCATAAAACCGCAGGTCAGAGACCTGAAATTCCCTTTTGCGTGCTTGAAATCGGGCACCAAATCATGCCGTCCTGAGAGGCGCGCAGAGGGCAAAGCCGCAGCTCAGGGGCCATTTCGCTCGATTTCGTTCCATCTTGGTGCCCAAAAATCCCTGTTGCTGCCAGTCGGCCCTCGACGCCGCTTGTCGTCCGATTTGGTGCCCGATTTGGTGCCCGATTTCACGGGCAGCCCGTCTATTGCGAAATAGGCGGGCTGACCTGCGTAATGAGGCCGGGGCGTGCTGCTTGGTGAGGTGGGTAGTCGAAGCCGACCGTGCCCTCCTTCGTTGGTATGCGACTCAGGAAAACCACCCACGACAGCAAGGCAATAAACATGGTATGCGGCTAGCAGTTGGTAACCACCACTGCGAATGCTCACTTTGAGTGGTACTATCTACCCGAGGTGACCAACATGAGTGTTCAGTCGTATCTCGAACAGCACCACGTATTCTCACTCGAGGAGTTCAGAGCCGAGTTGGGCGAAGGACGCACTTCGTACAACTTGTTGACTCGCGCTGTGAAGAAAGGCCACGCGGATCGGGTCATGCGAGGTGTCTATGTCTCGCGTACCGGCCAGTTCTCGGAGGTGGCACCGGACCCCTACATGGTAGCCGCAGCGGTGTCGCACGACGTGGTCATGGTCTATCACTCGGCTCTCGAGCTTCACGGGCTCGCACACAGCCCGTCACGCCGCGTCCAGTTCACGTCCTCCCGGCTATCGACTCGATTCGCCTACAGGGACTTCGAGTACGAACGCTATCAGCGCCCAGCACTCCCGGCGTCGGATGAAGACGCCCGATCCACGACGCTCGTGGCTCGACCGCAGGGGGTCGTCAGGGTCACCACCCGCGAAAGAACACTCGTCGACTGCATCAACCACGTCGACCTATCCGGTGGGCTCGAAGAAGTCTCTCGGAGTCTTGCCGCGCTACCGTACGTTGATGCGTCGAGCGTGCTCGCGTACCTGAAGGTCCTTGGCAGTCCGACGGCAGTCGCCAGGACAGGCTGGCTCTTGGAGCAGCGGGCCAAGGAGTGGTACGTGAGCTCCGCCGCCCTCGGCGAGATGCGCGCGATGCTCGGACGCGGACCCTACTATCTTGCTCGCAGCAATGAGGCGGGGGAGTGGGTACCGTCGTGGCGGATGTACCTGCCATCCAACGCGGACGAGATCGAACGATGGGTGCATGAGTGATGAGACCGAATCTGCTCGATACCGCAGGCTATCAGCCTCAGACCGTTGAGAAGGTCGAACGGTTGCTCGAGCTGCTCGCGGAGTTCGGAGGACACCCCTTCTTGGGTCCGAGAGCCAGGCTCCACGGAGGAACGGCGCTGAACGTCTTCCACCTCGGCATGCCGAGGCTCTCAGTCGACGCCGACCTGACGTACGTCGGGCAAGTGACGAAGCAGGGGCTCGAGACGGAGCGGCCGGAAATGGAGCGGGCTCTCACAGAGCTCGGCACAAGACTCGGGTACAGCGTCTCCACGAGCGGAAAGATCGCGCACTCGGGACGCACATTCAAACTGCGATACGGCCGCGGCGACCAGCGAGATCTGATCAAGGTCGACCTCATCTACCTCAATAGGGCGCCGCTGCTCGACTACGAGCAGGCGACCTGCGGCATGTGTTCGCCTGAGACCTCGGTGATGACGCTCGCCCTTCCGGAACTGATTGCCGGGAAGACCAAGGCGCTCTTCGACCGCCTCGCAGTCCGTGATCTCTACGACGTGTATCGCATCCAGTCGGGCGGGCTGCCCGTGTCGTTGGCCGCCGGCGATGATGAGCTCTATCGACTGCAGCGGCGTGTCCGGATCTACTACGCGTCGCTCTCGATGCCGTTTCCGTGTCCGATCGACGGCCGCGTCGTGGAGAAGTTCGCCTTACGTGTCAGCGAGGTCGAAGGCGAACTCTATCCCGTCCTGAACGTGCGCGACCGTCCGACGCTGGAAGCCATGATGGAGTCCGCCGCGCGCTACATCGACGAGCACGTCGCGCCCAGAGAGGACGAGGAGCAGGAGTACCTGCGGCGGCTGAAGGAGTCCTCGGACTACGCTCCGAGATTGCTCTTTGCCCCATGGCCTGCTGTGCTCGAGCGGGCGGAGGTGAGTCCTGCTGCTGAATGGAAGGTTATGAATCTGCGGAAGAGGCCCGCGGAACCTGAGGGCGACTATCCGGAGTGGTGACGGTCACGTCTTCTCTCTCGACCCGGAAGTCGGCGAAGCCAAACGCCTGCGCTCGCCGAACCGCCCCGGTTGTCGTTTCAACCCGCGCCGGGGACCCCCGGATTTGGTGCCCGATTTGGTGCCCAAATACATGGTGACTGTTGGGACTCGTTGGTACCTATTGGGACTCGCCGCAGCTCCGCCGTACCAACGAGTCCCAACAAGTACCAATAGTCACAAGCACAATCAGGATTCGAATTCCCTTGGGGGCACCATATTTTCGCAGGTCAGCGGGGGTTCGGCCTCTGGTTTGTTGCCCGATTTGTTGCCCGATTGCTTTTCCGCTGCGCCTAGAGCGCCGCTGAACAGGTCGCCGATACCGTCGCGACGACGTTCACTGTCGAGGCGGCTTCATCTGCGGCCTTCGAGTTCCCACGCACCGATCCGCGTGTGCGCGGCACCGTGCGCTTGGAGAAGCGCTCGGACGGGCAAGACGCACGGCTTCTGCCGGGCGCGGTCTACGAGATCTGGCGCGTGCGCGACACATCACCGCTTGTTGCGCCGTTCGATCCGGCCGAGGACCCGCTGGACCCGGTCGCGACGCTCACGACCGACGCTCAGGGTGTCGCACAATCCGAGTTGCTCGAGTACGGGTGCTACTACGCGGTCGAGACGACCGCGCCCGTCGGTCACGCGCTCAATCCCGCGCGTCACTACTTCGAGATCCGCGAGGATGAGGCCGCAATCTCCCTTGAGCTCACCGACGACGTCCTGCCGGTGAACCATGGCGGCGTGATGCTGCGTTATCGGAACATCTGGGATGGCACGGAGATCGCCAAAGCGTGGGGCTACAACGCTGAGATCGGCACCGAGTACATGCCGCGTGTCCGGGCCGAAGGCCTCGACAAGATGCCAATCGAGGGCTTCTCGTACGTGACAGCCGACTACGCACCCTATACCGAGCTCGTCGACGGCAAGCTGCTGGTCACGTACTGGTACCGGCAGACCGTCTCCGGGGACTGGCTTAAGGTTCGCACCGGCGATGACGGCCGGGCACGGCTCACGGCGAAAGACCGCGAGACCTACGGGCTGCTCTCGGATGCCGAGCTCTACTCCCGGCTCCTCGAGGCGAAGGCCGCGAACCCGGACGTGATCGGCTACCTCTCGATTCCCGGCACTGACCTCCATAAGCCGGTGGTGCAGACCACTGACAACGTGAAGTACCTCACACACGCGGCGGATGGCGATGCCGACGCGCGTGGCGCGATCTTCGCCGACTACC
>JAVERH010000063.1:0-11418 GCA_034007245.1 Coriobacteriia bacterium
GTTCCCGGGCCTTCCCTCCCCCCCCCCCAGTGGGCCCGAGCAGGGCGTGCCGGTCTCGCCAGAAGGCGGGCCGGCACGCTTGTGTTGGAGCTGTGCCGTACGATCACTAGTGACGTGCCGCAGCCGTGAACTCGTCAGCCAGCGCGGCGAGTGCTGCCGGGCTGGTGGAGGGCAGGTCGAGCCGCAGGACGCGACGGCCGTGGTGGGCGAGGGTCATGAGGTCTCCTTCGGCCTGTGCGCGGTGGAGTGCTGCAAGGCCGAAGGGCTTACCCGGTATCGGCACATCGGTTCGGTCGCGTGCGGTGATGAGTATGAAGACTCCGGTGTTGGGGCCGCCCTTGTGGAGCTGGCCCGTAGAGTGCAGGTAGCGAGGGCCGATCTCCAGGCAGACGGCATGTCCGGTGGCGTGTGATACGGCGGCACAGGCTTCCTGGAGCGGCTGCAGCCGTTCGGGATCGTCTGGAGCGTAGACGAGCAGTGCAAGATAGTCGGCAGGCTGGAGCGCCGCAAGCGCTCGGCGAAGCGTTGCCAGCCGTGATGATGGGGATGGACAGGCAAGCTCACCTGCGCAGGTGACCCACGTTCCGGAAAGGTCGGCTGCCGCGGTTGGGACTTCCGACGCGCCGCCATCGAGGATCGTCGAGGTGGCCTGCTTCGCCTCGGTTACCGAGGGCTCATCGAAGGGGTTCACCCCGAGCAGCACGCTGGTGAGTGCGACCGCATGCTCCCAGCGCACGAACTCGGCGCCGATATCGAAGATGTCGGTGACCGTGAGCTCGAAGACCGGATGAACGGCCGCGGTGGTCCGCGACCAGTCGGAAAGCTCCGTGTCGTCACCGAAGCGCAGCACCACGAACGCCCGGTCCGATCCGTAGGCGTCAGGATCCGCCGGCTCGGGTTCGAGCACCGGCACGATACCGATGCCATCCTTGCCGAGTGACTCGGCCACAAGCTGCTCGGCCCACAGGCCGAACGAGGCGTAACGCTCGGAGGTGACGAAGGTCAGCTTGTCCCGGCCGGCGTCCCACGCATCGGCCATCCACGCTGCGAGCAGCGCGGCAGGGTTCTCGTCCACCGGCGTCCCGCAGGCGGCCTCCATGGCCTGTGCACGTGGTACGAGGCTTTGGAGGTGGACACCGGCGAGTGCGGCGGGCGCCAGGCCGAACAGTGAGAGCGCGGAGTAACGGCCGCCGACGGTCGCAGGGGCCGTGAGGACCGTGCGTAGCATGTCGCGCTGTCGGAGCTTCTCGAGCGGGGAGCCGGCATCGGTGATCACGATGATGCGGCGCCCGATCGCTGGTTTCTCCATGCCGCTGTGCTCGAACCACGCGCGCACCACAGCGTAGAGGGAGAGGGGTTCGATCGTCGTACCCGACTTGCTCGCGACCACGACGTACGTGGTCTGTGGATCGAGCGTATCGAGTAGTTCTGTGGTCTGCACGGGGGAGGTGGTGTCGAGCACGTGGAGGCACGGATTCCCGGGAACCGGACCGATGATCCGCGTCATCACGAGCGGCGCAAGCGAGGAGCCACCCATGCCGAGAAGCAGGATGTCGGTCGCTCCCTCGGTAGCGATGGATTCAGCAAGAGCGATGAGCAGTGGGATGCGGTTGGTGGCTTTTGCTGCCAGGTCGGTCCAGCCCAGTCGCTGCATGATGGGGATGCGCTGGTCGAGGTCAGCGCTGAAGAGGCTCGCATCCCGGTCACGCAGTCTGCGGACAGCATCGCTTTCGATGAGACGATCGCGTGCAGCCATAGCCTCCCCCTTACAGTCCGTCTATATCGATGAACGGCGTCGGTGTCTCGATCCCTGGCATAGGTCTTAACCGGGCGACGATGACGCCACCCAGTACCACCATCATACCGCCCAGTACGGTACGAACTGTAAGTGGTTCGTGGAGAAAGAGCGCAGCGAAGACGACTGCGCTCACCGGCTCGGCATACGTGAGGATAGCAGCGTGGTCGGCACGGACCCGGCGAAGCCCCGAGTAGAACAGGAGTCCGGTGAGCGTTGTATGCACGAGGCCGAGAGCGACAAGTGCGCCATATGCTGTCGCTGAGGTTGGTGCACCATCGGTCGCATAGGCGTAGACCGCGAGCGGCAGCAGGACGATCGAGGCCACCGAATACTGTACCAGCATGAGCGTACTGCTCGAGATGCCGTGAAGCAGTCGTTTGGACTGCAGGAGCATCGCCGCATACGTGAGAGCAGAGCCTGCCGCAAGCACTGCACCGAACACCTGCCGGTCACTGCCGAGAGTGAAGCCATGGCGCAGCATGATGATGGTGATCCCGCCGAACGCGAGAACGAGCGGCAAGACGATCCTTCGATCGAAGCGGTCGCCGGTGACCAACGGCGTGAGAGCAGCGACGAGCACCGGGCCCGTGAATCCGAGAAGCTCGGCGGTCGCTACCTCGGTGAACTCGAAGGCTGAGAGGAAGAGTAGCCAGTTCACCGCAACAAGGACTCCGAGCCCGATGAGTCGGCGCAGCTTCTCGTGATCGAGCCCCGTGAGCTCACGCCGTCTACCCGAGACGAGCATCCAGAGACCTGTTGTGAGCGCGGCGAAGAAGACACGGTAGAAGACTTTGATGGTGGGATCGCCGTCAGCGGCGCGCAAGGCCAGCGGAATCGTGCCCCAGACGACACCGGCGATCGCTATGCGCACGAGTCCCGAGAGGCGATCGCCAGGCGCGGGTGCGGTTTCGCCTGTCATTGACGTATCAGCAGATCCTGGGCAGCTGCTCGCCAACGAGCATGTCCATGATGCGGGTCGCGCCGAACGCGGTGCGCACGTACACTTTTCCTGCAGGTGACTCGGCTACCGTGCCGATGATGGCGGCTTCGGAGCCATGGGGAGCGTCCTGCATGGCGGCAAGGGCCGCCTCCGACTGTTCCGCAGGGACGATGGCGACCATCTTGCCCTCGTTTGCGACCTGATAGACGTCGTAGCCGAGCATCTCGGAGGCACCGCGTACCTGGTCGTTCACGGGGACGGTGGTCTCCTCAACGGTGATCGAGACGTGCGAGGCGCTGGCGAGCTCGTTCAGCGTGCTTGCGAGGCCTCCACGGGTGGGGTCACGGAAGCATCGCACGTCGGGCGCGGCCTCGAGGACGGCATGTACGAGGTGATTGAGTGGAGCGGCATCCGTTCGGATATCGGTGGAGAACTCCAGCCCTTCGCGCGTGGAGATGACTGCAATGCCGTGGTCGCCGAGCGTGCCGGAGAGGAGCACGACGTCGCCCGGGCGGCAGTGCGAACCTGAGAGGTCCACGCCTTCAGGCAGCACGCCCACACCTGCGGTATTGATGTAGCAGCCATCACCGTGTCCGCGCTCCACGACTTTGGTGTCACCGGTGACGATGCGTACGCCCGCCTCGGCAGCAGCATCACGCATCGAGACGAGGATGCGCTTGAGGTCCTCGATCATGAACCCTTCTTCGAGCACGAAGCCGACCGAGAGGTAGAGCGGGCGGGCACCGGAGGTGGCGACGTCGTTCACCGTGCCGCAGATCGCGAGCTTTCCGATATCGCCTCCGGGGAAGAACAGCGGGTGAACGACGTACGAGTCGGTCGAGAAGGCGAGTCGTGAGCCGGGGAAGTCGAGCGCCGCAGCATCGTCCATGCGGAGGAGTACTTCATCACCGAACTCGGCCACGAATATCTCCTCGATCAGTTCCTTCATCATGGTGCCGCCACTGCCGTGGGCGAGCAGGATGCGATCAGAGCGCATAAAGACCTCCGTGGTCGATGTCGTTTCGGATAAGCGTGGCCGACTACTCCTTGCCGTAGTCGGTGTAACGGTAGTATGCAGCGCACGAGCCTTCGCTCGAGACCATGCACGGGCCGATCGGGTGCTCGGGAGTACAGCCCTTGCCGAAGAGCTTGCAGTCGAAGGGAAGTACGACGCCGCGGAGTACGTCACCGCACTGGCAGCCTTTGATCTCGCGAGACTCCGGAACCGTGACCGGTACGCGCGTACGTGCGTCGAATCCGGCGTACTCGGGACGGAGCGCAAGACCGGTCCCCGGTATGACGCCGATGCCGCGCCACTCGGTGTCGTACGGCTCGAATGCCTGCTCGATCGCAGTGATAGCGGCAAGGTTGCCACTCGCCTCGACACCGCGACCGTAGGCGATCTCGATCTCGGCGCGCCCCTCGGCCAGCTGTTTGACGAGCATCCACACTCCCAGTAGCACGTCGACGGGTTCGAAGCCGGTGACAACGCCGGGCACGCCGTACTTGGTCGCCAGGAACTCGTAGGGAGCCGTGCCGATGATGGTGGATACGTGGCCGGGTAGGATGAAGCCGGTCACGCGGACCTCGGGGTCGTTCACGAGCGCCTCGAGCGCGCCGGGAACCGTCTTGTGGAGTGAGAGCGCGGACCAGTTGGGGATGCTCCGGCGAGCGGCTTCACGGATCGTGAGCGCTACGGTGGGGGCGGTGGTCTCAAAGCCGACGCCGAGGAAGACGACGTGCTTGTCCGGCTCACGCTCGGCTATGGCGAGCGAGTCGAGCGGGGAGTAGACGATGCGCACGTCGCGGCCTTCAGCCTTCTCACGAGAGAGTGAGGAGTACGAGCCGGGAACCTTCATCATGTCGCCGAAAGTGGTGAGCACGACACCCGGCTGGCGCGCGATCTCGATCGCATGGTCGATGTCGGGGTTCGCGGTGACGCACACAGGGCAGCCAGGGCCCGAGAGCAGCTTGATCGTATCGGGCATCAGCCCGCGCAGGCCGTTCTTGGCGATCGCCATCGTGTGTGTGCCACAGACCTCCATGAGCGTACACGGCTCGGTTGCGATGCGATGGATCTCGTCGACGAGGCGGCGTGCTACCTCCGGGTCGCGGAAACCTTTCAGGATATCGGTCACGGCGCGGGCACCTCGACGGGCTCGTCCGTGTCGTCAAGCTCGGCGGCGAGTTCGTCTGCGTGCTTGATGCCCATACGGTGCATCATCTCGAGCGATTCAGCCGCGAACTCCTCGTCCACCACCTGGATGGCGAAGCCGGCGTGGACGAGCACATAGTCGTTGATCTTCGCATCCGGGGTCATCATGAGACTGACACGCCGTTTCACGCCGAGGATATCGATCTCGGCCATCTCGATCTCATTTGGTTCGGAGACGATGCGTGCTGGAATCGCGAGACACATGCGGAACCTCCTGGTCTGGCTGAGAAGCTTATCGTGACAGGGCCTGTGGGCCCGTGACGCGCTACCTGTCCACTATAGCGGGAAGGGCATTCGTTGCCGAGTGTGGCGGGGGGTCAGACCGGACCGAAAAGTGGGGTAGAACGTACTATGCAGCGAATGCGATGCCGCATCAGCCTCGTGCTAGCTCCCTGCAAGGCGTGCCCGGGCGATGATCGCCTGGCCGAACGAGACGCCGCCGTCGTTGGAGGGTAGCCGTTGGTGCGTCAGTGGCTCGAGGCCGACTTCTCGCAGGCCGAGTACGACGCCCCGCATGACAAGACGGTTCATGAAGACACCACCGGAGAGCGCGACGTACTGTACGTCGAGCTCCGGCGCAAGACGCACACAGGTCTCGACGACAGCAGACACCACCGCACGGTGGAAGCGTGTGGAGATTGCCGCGGCCCCGACTCCTGCAGCGATATCGTCGAGTGTGGCTTCGAGTACGGGCGCGCTGTCGATCACCAGCATTCCGTCAGTGCCGGCCAGTGTACCGAATGCATAGGTGCCTACGGTAGCCGGGTCGGCGACAACCTCAAGCTCGATAGCCGCCTGTCCCTCGTACAGAACATCGTCGCGAACGCCCACGAGGGCGGCGATCGCATCGAAGAGGCGCCCCATGGAGCTCGTACGTGGCGTGTTGAGTCCGTGCGCGATCATAGCGAGCACTGTCTTCTCTTCGCCTGCGGCAAGCCGGGCGCGCAGTGGGGCTGCTCCCGGGTGGTCGAGCAGCTCGTACTCGGCGAGTGCACCGAGCGCCATGCGCGCCGGGCGGCGGATTGCTGCGGCACCGCCAGGAAGCGGCAGTGTACGTAGGTGCGCGACCCGATCGAAGCCGGTCCAGTCGGCAGCCAGCCACTCACCGCCCCAGATGGTGCCGTCGGTGCCATACCCGGTGCCATCGAGTGCCACGCCGAGGACCCGTTCGGAGACACCGTGCTCGGCGGTGACGCTTGCAATGTGTGCGTGGTGGTGCTGCACACCGATCGCAGGCAGGCCGAGCGAGAGCGCATGCTTGGTCGAGAGGTACTCGGGATGGAGATCGTGGGCGATGGTCTCGGGCCGCACGCGGAAGAGCTGTTCGTACAGCGCGATCGTGCGCTCGTAACTCTCGAGGGTCTCGGCGTTCTCCATATCGCCGATGTGCTGCGAGACAAAGGCGTGTTCGCCAGTGAGCAGACAGAACGTGTTCTTCTGCTCGGGGCCGGCAGCAAGGATGTCGGTACCGTTCGTGATGGGCGAAGGGAGCGGGAACGGTGCGTAGCCGCGTGCCCGGCGGATGAACTCGACGCCCACGTCCGGCGTATGCCGCACGACCGAGTCGTCGTAGCGGGAGTAGATGTCGCGGTCGTGCATGAGTAGCGCGTCGGCGATGTCCGAGAGTCGCTCAAGAGCCTCGGCGTTGCCGGTGGCGATCGGCTCATCACTGCGGTTGCCCGAGGTCATCACGAGGGGCCCACCGAACGCATCGACCAGCAGATGGTGGAGCGGCGTGTACGGCAGCATCACGCCAAGCTCACGCAGGCCGGGTGCGAGCGATGGTGCAAGCGTAGAGGTCGCACGTCCGTGTAGTCGAAGAAGCACGATCGGAGCGCTCGGTCCCGTCAGCAGTGCGGCTTCCTCGTCGCTCACCGCGCAGTGCTCGCGCGCAGCCTCCATAGACGGCATCATCACCGCGAGTGCTTTGCCCCAGCGGTGCTTGCGCTCGCGCAGCCGCAGGACGGCATCTTCGTTCATGGCGTCGCACACCAGCTGGAAGCCGCCGAGTCCTTTGACAGCGACGATAGCTCCCTCGCGCAAGAACGTCACCGTCTCGGCGATGAGCATCGCCGCCCGCTCCCGCTCATCGTCGATGTCGCGATGGGGACGAGGCACGGTCTCGGCGGCGGGGATCCACTCCGCATCGTTGTAGCCCCGGTCCGACGAAGGCGCATCGGCGGTGTGATTGAGATACAGTCGGGGTCCGCACCGGAAGCAGGCGTTGGGCTGCGCGTGAAAGCGTCGATCCGCAGGGTCGGCGTATTCGGCCGCGCAGTCGTTGCAGAGCGGGAAGTCTCGCATGGTCGTCATGGGACGGTCGTAGGGCACGTCCTGGATGATGGTGAAGCGTGGTCCGCAGTTGGTGCAGTTGGTGAAGGGATAGCCGAAGCGGCGGTCGTTGCGATCTCGCAGCTCGGCCACACACGCATCGCAGGTGGCGATGTCGGGCGAAACGAGTGTCATTGCGCCTTCGATAGCCTCGGACGGCACGATCACGAACTCTGTGTGATCCTCGGCGGAAACCGCGCTGGCTTCTACCGAGGTGACGACCGCCATCGGTGGTGCCTCGTCGCGGACGGCGCGGACGAACGCTTCGATCGCATCGTCCTCGCCCTCGGCGTGCACGAACACGCCCTCGGAAGTGTTCTTCACCCAGCCGTAGACTCCAAGACGAGCCGCAAGTGTATAGACGAACGGCCGAAAGCCTACGCCTTGGACGACACCGGTGACGTGCAGGGCGTAGGCGCGCACGATGTCAGTCTTTGCTGAAGCCGTTGGCGACGAACCGGTTGTTCAGGAGCACGAAGAGTTTGTACGACTGGTCAAAGAGCTCCATCGCGTCGTTGCCCATGGAGGGTTGCAGCGTCTCTCGTGCACCGTTGAAGGGTGAGTCGTGGATAAAGGCGTTGCGTGCCTCCCGCAGCTGCCGCCACCGGTAAGGAAAGTCACGATAGCCGAGTTCGGCCGCTGCATCCTCGAACTCCTCGCCAACGAGAGCGGGGAAGAGTTTGCCGATGCGGGTACCGATCGCACGTTGCGTGTCCATGACCATCTTGCGCAGTGGGAGCGAGGCGCCCTGCACCTGCATGATGCGGTCGAGGATATCCTCAAGCATCGCTTCGAGAAGTGCCATCACGAGGATGACGACGATCTCGTGTTCACCTTCGCCGTTGTACCGGCGGATTCGCGTATCAAGGCGACGGATCCGTTCGGTCGGGTAGGTGCGACGCTCGCCATCGGTCGCCCCGCACACGGAGCAGGGGTGGTTTCCGTCCATGAAGTCCGGATCGCCACTGATGTATCCGCAGACGGGACACTCCCAGTACAGTGGCGCCTCACCTGTCTCGGCGGCGAACACCGTCCTATGAGGGCGCGTCTGTTTGAAGCGACTCTTCTTACTCACAGACGCTCTACGGTGACGTCGTCCTCGGTCACGGAGAGACTTGCGACAGCGCTGTCGAGCTTCTCGCGGGCTTCACCGAGCATGACCGTCACCTGGGCGAGCTCCGCACTCGTTGCCGTGCGCCGCCCCTGATCGGCCAGGTGGTGCAGCTGCTCGAGGTGCTGCTGCGAGAGCGCGAGCGAATCGTTGATCATAGCGACCGCCAGCTTCATCTGGCCGGTATTGATGCCGCCTTCACACATGGGCGTTCCTGCCTTTCGGTCTGTGCCGCATCAGTGGCGGCGAGGAGTGGACTCGGGCTACGGGGTACTGAGGACCACGACATGGTCGAGAAGCCGTACTTCTTTGAGCGTTGCCTCGACTGCGCGGTGGCCTCCGTACAGATCGTAGAGCTTGAGCGTGCCACTCTCGGGCACGATCGTCGTGACGTCGTTGATCGTCTCGATCTGCGAGCCGTCAGCAGCTTCGATGATTACACGGGCCTCACACATACCTCACACCTCCTAATCGAGCGCCGAGGCCACCAGGGAGATGGCCTCCTCGAGCAAGTGGGGCAGTGGGTCCTTCGTGGTCCCTACCAGGTCGATCCTGGGATTCGTCAACGGTAACATGATTTTACGTGCGCCCGAAAGCGCGAGCGCTTCGGCCATACCTGGTGTCACTTCACCCATCATAGAGTTCGGGATGAGTGTCGAGAGTGGGCCGATGAGGATGTCAGCGTCGCGAACGGTGATACGGACGGCGTTGTCGCCCGTGGCCCCGCGGTTGGCACCCGCCTTGAGCATGGCTGAGGTGGCAGTCGAGTTGGTGCCCACAGCGAGGATCTCGATATCCTCGCCAAAGGCAGCGCGAAGCCGCTGCACGATCTCCTGACCGATGCGGCCTCCCATGCCGTCCACCACCATGATACGCGTGCTCATGGTTGCTCCGTATCAGCCGAGCCAGGCAGAGAGCTCATCGACAAGGCGCTTCTTGGGCATAGCACCGACGAGCTTCTTGGTGACCTTGCCGCCCGAGAAGATGATCAGTGTGGGAATCGAGAGAACGTCGAACTTGGTGGCGGTCACCGGGTTCTCGTCCACGTTAAGCTTCGCGATGGTGATCCCGGGGTTCTCGGTCGCGATCTCCGTGAGTACGGGCTCCATCATGCGGCACGGGCCACACCATGGGGCCCAGAAGTCGAGCACTACGGGCTTGTCGCTATCGAGTACGTCAGCCTGGAAGCTGGCATCGGTCACGTGCTTGAGACTCTCGCTCATCAGGTCCTCCGTTCGCGTCTATCGACGCTTAGCTGATCGAACACAGACGGTCATCGATGTACCGTACGGCTTCGAACGCGGCGGCCGCACCGCCGGCTGCTGCCGTGACGACCTGCTTCAGGGCTCCCACGGTGACATCTCCTGCAGCATACAGCCCAGGGTACGATGTGAGGCCGTCGGGGTCTATCTTCACGTACCCGCCTGCGTCAAGGTCACACAGATCGGCAACGAGCGCACTCTTGGGCTCCACGCCCACGAAGATGAAGACTCCGTCGAGCGACAGGACCTCGTCGGGATCGTCGTTTGTGGCCTGCAGATCCAGTCCCACGACCTTGCCGTTCTCACCCTTGACCTCCCGGATCACACGACTCCATTTGAGCTCGATATGATCGTTGTCGAAGCAGCGCTCCTGGATGCACTTGGTGGCGCGCAGTTCGTCCCGGCGGTGGATGATGTACACCTTCTTGGCGAACTTCGTGAGAAAGAGCGCCTCTTCTGCAGCTGCATCTCCGCCGCCGACGACAGCAACGGTCTTGCCCCGGAAGAGGGCTCCATCGCAGGTCGCACACCAGGAGACACCGTGACCGGTGTACTCGGCTTCGCCCGGCACGTCGAGCCTCTTGGGTACGGCGCCGGTGGCCAGGATCACTGAGCGGGCGAGGAGTGTCTCGCCTTCGGAGTCGGTAAGCACGAAGTCGAGGCCCTGAGGCACGATGGACTCGATGCTGGCAAAGGTACGGAACTCGGCGCCGAACTGCACTGCCTGACGGTGCATCAACTCGCCAAGCTCCGCGCCGGAGATTCCCTCAGGGAATGCGGGATAGTTCTCCACCCAGTCTGTCGTCATGATCTGACCACCCGGTAGTGCGGTCTCGAAGACGACGGTCTTCGCTCGTGCACGTGACGCGTAGAGCGCGGCGGTGAGACCCGCCGGGCCGCCTCCGATCACTGCGATGTCGATAGTCTCCATCAGATTGTCCCTCCAGACAGATAGCTCTCGCCGATCTCGATAGTCACGCCGGCCGTGGCAGCCTCGGACTTGACTTGCAGGAGGTTACTGAGTGCTTGCTCGCTGATCATCTCGGCATGCGCATCGGTCGAACTCTTGCTGATATCGATCACGGCCATGAACTGGCGGGCAGCAGCCTGATAGTCGGTGCGTCCCTTCCAGTAGAAGATGCCAAGATTGAAGTTGGCCTGCAGGTGTTCTGGCTCCTCCTGGAGGACGCTGGAAAGGCCCTGGATCGCCTGGTCGGTCTGGCCGGTATAGAAGTACAGCACCGACATGTCGGTCTGTACCTCGGTGTCGATGGGTACCTGATCCAGGTACTTGCGGTAGTACGTGATGCCCTTCTGAGCGAACGCGGCGTTGCCGGACTCGCTGTGCATACCGTAGTACGCGTCGGCGACCTGTTTGATCGCGTCGATATCCGAGGGGCTCGACTCGAGCACCGTGAGACCATCGAGTAGCCCCCGTTGGTTCTGTGAGAGTTGGTCGCGGAACTCGGCGGGTACGCCTGCGGACGTGGAGTCGCGGCCCGTGAGTTGCGAGGCATAAACGGAGAGTGCAAGCACGCCGGCGAAGACTGCGATGGCGATCGCCAGGATCGTGAGCGGTGTCTTGTAGCGCTGGAACCACCGTGCCGCGCGCTTGGGCCAGCTCGGCCTGCCTTCATCGCGGCGCTCCACCTTGAGCCCATAGGTCTGCGCTTTGAGCAGCATGTTGAGGTCGTTGGTGACGAGCGTCAGGTCCTCGCACCCGGTCGAGCAGGCCTGGTAGGCCGCGGCCAGGATGCGGTC
>JAVERH010000068.1:0-10561 GCA_034007245.1 Coriobacteriia bacterium
ATCTCTGTGCGTTTCTCGGTGGAGAAGGAAGACTGACCCGACGGCCATACGGTATACTTCTGGCACGCTTTGCGCGGCCTGACACACTTGATGCAGACTTTCGTCACACTACCGATCGCCATACGACACGCACTCGTTAGCCATAGCAGGAGGCGCCGTGGAGGTTCTCAAGGTATCGACCAAGTCCAATCCGAACTCGGTCGCCGGTGCGCTCGCCGGCGTCATCCGTGAGCAGGGGGCTGTCGAAGTCCAGACAGTCGGGGCCGGCGCGCTGAATCAGGCGGTCAAGGCCATTGCGATCGCCCGTGGCTTCGTAGCACCGATAGGTCTTGATCTCATCTGTACTCCGGCGTTCGCAGACATCGAGATCAACGGCGAGGAGCGCACAGCGATCCGCCTCCTTATAGAGCCGCGCTCGCCGCGCCATCCGTGAGCCCGCGTGCCAGGCCCGGATCTACATGTTCACTCGACACTCTCTGACGGGCTTCTAGCACCGCACGAGTTGGTCGAACATGCGCTTTCACTGGGCCTGCCGGCTCTTGCTATCACGGATCACGACACTGTGAGCGGTATCGTTCCGGCCGTCATGGCCGCTGCCGGAACGACCCTCTCGATCATTCCTGCGATCGAGCTATCCGCCGCCGCGGGAGACCGTACGCTCCACATACTCGGTTATCACATCGACTACTACGACGAAGTCCTGCTCGGGCGTCTTGCACTTCTTCGAAAACATCGGCGTCTACGTGCACGGCGGATCGTCCGCGCTCTTGCACTTGATGGTATCCGGGTCGACATCGATGCGCTCGTGGCGGCAAGCAGCGGAGCCGCTGTCGGTCGGGCGCACATCGCTCGTCAACTCATCGAAACCGGTCACGCACGGGATATGGACGACGCCTTCGAGCGTTTCGTCGGGGACACCGCACCGTACTTCGCGGCCAAATCGATCGTTACCCCGACCGAAGCCATCCGGTGGATCATCGATGCAGGTGGAGTCGCCGTGCTGGCGCACCCGGGACTCAACACTGTCGATGACCTCATACCGTCGCTTGTCGACGCCGGTCTCGGAGGCATCGAGGCCTACCACGCCTCACACGACCCGATCACGGCAGCACGGTACAGCAAACTGGCATCCAGACTCGGCCTGATCGTCACCGGAGGTTCGGACTACCACGGTTCTTCCCGTGAGGGGGGCGACATGGGCTGCGCATCTGCTCCCGAAGGCGCACTGACAGACCTTGCCGCCGCCGCAGCCCGATTGAGAGGACTTCGATGAACCGATATATCATCCACACTTTCGGCTGTCAGATGAACAAGCATGACTCCGAGCGCATGGCAGGACTCCTCCAGAGCCACGGCTATACTCCGGCGACGTCCAACGACGACGCCGACGTGATCATCTTCAACACATGCGCCGTACGCGAGACCGCAGATGAACGTATGTACGGCCAGGTCGCATCACTGAAGGCGATCAAGACGGGTGGCCGCCCCGAAGTGATCCTCGCCGTTGGCGGGTGTGTCGGACAGCGCGATGGCGAGGACATGCTCCGCCGTCTTCCGCATGTGGATATCGTCTTTGGAACCCATAACATCGATGAACTCCCGTCGCTCATCGAAGCAGCGCACGATGGCAAACCTGTCGCACGCGTACTGGATGGTACGGATACGTTTGCAAGCGACCTACCGACCGTACGCGAACACCCATGGCACGCCTGGGTCACCATCACCGTCGGATGCGACAACCACTGCACCTACTGCATCGTACCTACGGTTCGTGGACCAGAACGCAGTCGCGTCTTCGAGGACATCGTCGCGGAGGTGACACGCCTTGTCGCCGAAGGCGTCAAAGAGGTCACCCTGCTCGGTCAGAACGTGAACTCCTACGGGCGAGATCGCTACGGACAGCCGCGGTTCGCCGAGCTCCTCCACGCCGTCGCTGCAACAGGCATCCGGCGCATTCGTTTTGCGACAAGCCATCCCAAGGATCTCTCCGACGAGACGATCGCAGCGCTTGCCAGCGTGCCCTCCCTCATGCCCTACCTACATCTTCCGGTGCAGCACGGATCGAACACCATCCTTGCCGCGATGAACCGTCGCTACACGCGTGAGACCTACCTCGGTCACATCGAACGGCTCCGGCAGGCCATCCCGGATATCGCACTCTCGACGGACATCATCGTGGGGTTCCCGGGCGAAACAGAGGAGGACTTCGAGCAGACCCTCGACCTAGTCAACCAGGTGAGGTTCGATCACGCATTCACATTCATCTACTCTCCACGCGAGGGTACTCCGGCCGCGTCGCTCACCACCTCCGTACCCCGCGAGGTCTCCCAGAAACGTTTCGATCGTCTCGCTTCACTCGTGCGAGACCTCTCGTTCGCTTCCAACCAACGCGAGGTCGGTCGGGTCTACGAATGCTTAGTGGAAGGAGCATCCCGCCGCGATCCACGGGTTCTTTCGACCCGCAGTCCACATAACGGGCTGGTACACGTACCCGTCCCCGATCGCAGGATGGCTGAAGACTATGCGGGTACACTCCAGAGGATCGTCGTCACGGGAGCGCAACCGTGGTTTCTCACCGGCGAGTTCGCGCACGATGCGGTTTAGTACGCACCCGTAGGCGGGAATCCTCAAGAGTGCGCGGAGGTGAGCCTCATGACAGGTACCACGCTCGGTATCATCGCACCACATCCACCCATAATGGTCTCCGAAGTCGGGGGTGATAGGGCGCAGGTAACCTCTGACTCTGTTCGCTCGATAAAGCTCGCGGCCCGTCTGCTCGACGCCTACCGCCCTGAGACCATCGTACTCATCTCTCCACACGCCCCGCTTGCCGCGGATGCGTTCGTCGTCGATACATCGGAGCGCTACGCGGGTGATCTCGGGCAGTTCGGTGCCCACTCCGTAAGACTCTCTCCTCCCGGAGACCCTGCGCTCGCGCACGCCATCATCGAGGCGGCTGGCAGAATCGGTCTTCGCGCTATCGCACGCACTGGACATGAAGCGGGGCTACTCGACCACGGGGCACTCGTTCCGCTGAGCTTCCTTGACCGCGATGCCCGATGTCCGCTGGTCGTACTCTCGTTGTCGTTCCTGTCACTGGCCGATCACCGGCTGTTCGGCGAGGCTGTGGCGTCTGCTGTGCGTAGCCTCGGCCGCCGTGTCGCGTTCGTTGCAAGTGGGGACTGTAGTCACCGCCTGACACCCGATGCACCGGCAGGCTTCTCGCCGCAGGCATCTGAGTTCGATGACGTACTTGTTCAGACGCTCAAACAGGGCGACTATGAAGCACTCGAGCACATCGACCCGGCTCTCATCCGTGCGGCGGGGGAGTGTGGGCTCCGATCGTTCATCACCCTGGGTGGATTCCTCCACGATACGCGCGCAACGACCCGCGTGCTCTCATATGAAGGCCCATGGGGCGTCGGTTACACCACAGCCGTCGCCGCCTCCGACGACCTGCTCGCGCTCATCGACCACCCGGATGCAGCGCCTGAGTCGGGATCCGAGAGCGAGCCCGTCGCACTGGCGCGCCGCGTCATCGAAGCCTATGTGAGAGAACATCGCACTGTCTTGCCACCCACACCGTCCGGCCTGCTTGCAGGACGTCATGGCGCGTTTGTCAGCCTGCACAGGAGGGGAGACCTTCGGGGATGCATCGGCACGATCGCACCGACCACGCCGACTCTGGCCGAGGAGATCACACACAACGCGATCCAGGCGGCGACTTCGGACCCACGGTTCCCGCCGCTTGCCGCCTCCGAGCTCGACGACCTTGAGATCTCTGTTGACGTGCTCCACGAGCCCGAACCCGCCGCCCCCGAAGACCTCGATCCCCGCATCTGGGGCGTCATCGTTACCGCCGACTGGCGTCGCGGGCTACTCCTACCCGACCTCCAGGGCGTCGACACCGTCGACCAACAGATCGCGATCGCACGACAGAAAGCAGGCATCGGTCCCGCCGAGCACGCACGCCTCGAGCGCTTCAAAGTGGACAGGTTCCACTAACAGTGGGCTCATCCAACATCCTCGGCATCGTCGGCCCCACTGCCATCGGGAAGAGCGGGGTCGCCGACCTCATCGCACGTGCACTCACAGCCGAGATCGTCAGTGCGGATTCGATGCAGATATATCGCGGGATGGACATCGGCACCGCAAAGACACCGCCCCACGAGCGTAGCGTCCCGTACCACTGTATAGACCTCGTGAGTCCCGGGACTCCATACTCGGCTGCGCTTTTCCAGCGCGATGCACGTGAGGCGATCGACGCACTCCGTGGCCGCGAGACCCCTGCGGTGCTCGTCGGGGGAACGGGACTTTACGTCCGAGCGGCGCTCGATGTGATGGACTTCCCCCAGGGCAAGATCGACACTGCGGTACGCACGGACCTGGAGCGGCGCGCGGCCACAGAAGGATCGGATGCGCTTCACGACGAACTCGCACGATTGGATCCCAGATCGGCTGCCCTTATACATCGCAACAACACAAGACGCGTCATACGCGCACTCGAGATGCTCTCGGGGGGCGTCTCGTACGCCGACCAGGCGGCCGGATTCACTCGACGCACGTTTCACTATCCCGATACGATGCTTGTGGGCCTCACCACCGGGCGAGGCGACCTCTACCGACAGGTCGACGAACGCGTCGATACGATGCTCGCCAACGGACTCGTCGACGAGGTTCGAGGCCTGCTCGACCTTGGTTTCGCCGGGGCGCTCACCGCCGTCCAGGCGATCGGCTATAAGGAGATCGTGCCTGTGGTGCGGGATGGCGCAGACTTGCACACTGCCATCGACGACATCAAGCGATCTACGCGTCGATATGCCAAGCGGCAGCTGACATGGTTCCGCGCAGATCCACGGATCGTCTGGATAGACGTCACCGGGCTGTCGGTCGGGGATGCGGCCGAACGCGTACTCGACCTGGTAGAATCGTCTTAGCCAAGAACCTAGGGAGGGCACGTGCAGCTTACATTCACAAAGATGAACGGCCTCGGCAACGATTTCATCATGATCGACGACCGTGATGAGTCGATTGATATGACGCCTGAGGCTGTAGCGTGGTTCTGCGATCGTCACTTCGGCATTGGCGGCGACGGCCTGATCCTGATACGTCCTGCGACCACACCGGATGCCGACTACTACATGCACTACTTCAATGCAGACGGCTCCCTTGCTGAGATGTGCGGCAACGGCGCGCGCTGCTTCGCAAAGTACGTTGTGGACCAAGGCTTCGTGGCTGCAGATGCGACCTCACTCGTGATCGAGACCCTCGGGGGCCTAAGGCCGGTCATCTTCACCCGCGATGACGATGGGCAGCTGCTCAGCGCCACCGTCGACATGGGTATCCCTACCTTCGCACCCGAGGATATCCCGGGCGATTTCGACGGTACGCAAGTCTACGATTGCCCGCTCGAGACCCCGTTCGGCACCTTCGGTATCACTGGGGTCAGCATGGGCAACCCCCACGCCATCATCTGGGTCGACGACGTTGCCGACGCACCTGTCGAGACCGTCGGTCCATACATCGCGACCCATGAACGATTCCCGCAGGGCACGAATGTCGAGTTCGCGCAGCTTGTCGAGGACTCTACCTCGATCCGTATGCGCGTCTGGGAGCGCGGCGTAGGGGAGACCCTTGCGTGCGGGACCGGCGCCTGTGCTGTCCTCGTCGCCGGCACACTTTCATGCCGCGTCGGACGTGACGCCACCATCGAGCTCCCCGGTGGAGATCTCAAGATCCGCTGGCATGAGGACGACCACGTGTACATGACCGGCTCGGCCGCCGTCTCCTTCATCGGCACCGTCGAGCTTCTGGAAGACGAAGACGCTTAGCAAGCGCAGGTGCGACTCTCGCGCTCTGATACCATACCGCAGTATTCACAGTCACCGAAAAGGGGATGACGCACGTTGAGGATCGCAAGCCGCATGGCGAACCTGCCGCCGTACCTGTTCGCCGAGATCGACCGCAAGAAGGCCCTGAAGGAAGCCGAGGGAGTCGACGTCATCTCTCTTGGAATCGGCGACCCGGATAGGCCCACACCCCAGCGCATCATCGATCGGATGGCGGCTGCGATCACCGACCCCGCGAACCACCAGTACCCTGCGTATGCAGGCTCCCGGCCATACCGGGCCGCGTGTGCGGAGTGGATGAGCCGTAGATTCGGTGTGACCCTCGACCCGGACACCGAGGTGCTCGGACTCATCGGGTCCAAGGAGGGTATCGCCCACCTGTTCCCGGCGTTCATCGATGTCGACGACTACACACTGGTTCCCGGAGTCGGCTACCCCGTATACAGCACCGGTAGCGTCCTGATCGGCGGTAGGACACACTATATGCCGATGAATGAAGACAACGACTGGCTGGCCGACTTCGAGTCCACACCAGCCGAGGTCCTCGCGCGAGCGAAGATGATGTTCATCAGCTACCCCAACAACCCAGCCGCAGTGGCCGCCCCGGTCGAGTACTTTGATCGTGCGATCGCCTTCGCCAAGAAGCACGATCTCCTGCTCGTGCACGATAACGCCTACTCGGAGATCGGCTTCGACGGGTATATGCCGCCGAGCATCCTCGAGCGTCCAGGCGCCCGCGACGTAGCCATCGAGTTCTTCAGCTGCTCCAAGGCGTACAACATGACCGGCTGGCGTATGGCGTTCGCCTGTGGTAACGCCGAAGCGATCAAGACGCTCGGCATCGTGAAGAGTAACGTCGACTCCGGACAGTTCACTGCGATCCAGCAGGCTGCCATCGAAGCCATGCTCGGTCCGCAGGACGACGTGGCCCGGATGCGCGAGATATATGAGCGTCGTCGCGATACGGTACTACAAGCGCTACCGGGAATGGGACTCACTGCCCGCGTCTCCGCCGGCACCATCTACGTATGGGCACACATCCCTCAGGGTTACACCTCCGCAGAGTACGCAGGACTCGTCCTCGACCGCGCAGGCGTCATCATGCCGGCGGGAAGCGCCTACGGCCCCGATGGTGAAGGCTATGTCCGCATCTCACTTGCCACACCCGATGATCGCCTCGCTGAGGCGCTGCAACGTATGGCCGACGCATTCTAAGAAGAGAAGGCCAGCCGAATGGCGCGTAACGCGTACGAGGTCGTGAACGATGTCGAGAGGCGAGCCATACTCGTCGGAGTCGATCGGCACCGCTCGGACGCATGGACGCTCGAGGACGACCTGGCCGAGCTCACACGACTTGTCGACACCTGGGGTGCCCGCGTCATCGGAGTCATCACGCAACGCCTGGAACGGCCCAATCCGCGTACGTTTATCGGCGCCGGTAAGGCCGCAGAAGTCGAGGTGCTCGCGCGGGAAGAGCATGCAACGACCGTTATCTTCGATGACGATCTGACTCCGAGTCAGCAGTCCAATCTCGAAGGGCTACTACCCAATGTGCGCGTGATCGACCGCACACAGTTGATCCTCGACATCTTCGCCATCCACGCAGAGAGCCATGAAGGTAAGCTTCAGGTCGAGCTTGCTCGCCTGGAGTACGTACTGCCGCGACTTCGAGGTATGTGGGGACACCTTGAAGCCGAACGCCTCGGCGGCGGTCGGGGCGCCCGCTTCGGCGCGGGTGAATCTCAACTTGAGACCGATCGGCGACTCACCCGTAAACGCATCGCAGACCTTCGCAGAGAACTGAAGCACGTGGCGCGGACGCGCGACACACAGCGCGCTGCGCGCGGAAGCTCCGGTGTGTTCCGCATCGCACTCATCGGATACACCAACACTGGAAAATCCACGCTGCTCAACGCACTCACCGGCGCCGGCGTTCTGACGCAAGACCAGCTCTTTGCCACGCTCGATGCGACAACGAGACGCCTTGCACTTCCTGACGGTCGCGCCGTCACGCTGACCGATACCGTTGGTTTCATCAACAAGTTGCCACACGGCCTGATCGAAGCCTTCAAGTCGACACTCGATGAGGTCCGCGAAGCCGATCTGCTCCTGCACGTCGTCGATGCATCGCACCCTAACCGCGACTCTCAGATACGAGCGGTCAATGTCGTGCTCGACGAAATCGGCGCTGCGGACCGACCTCAATTGATCGTCTACAACAAGGCAGATCTCGTACCCGCGCTGGACTGCAGTCGCCTGGCAAGGGATCCCGGTGCTGCCGTAGTGGCTGCTGCCACCGGTGAGGGCCTCGATGCACTACTCGAACGCATAGCCACGATCGCCGCACAAGCGGATGTCCCGATCACCGTGACTATCCCATACGCCCACGGGGAGCTCGTCCAGCTGGCACACGAGCAGGGACATATCCTCTCCGAGGAACACCTTCCCGAGGGCACCCGCATGACCGTGGTGGGTCCAGCGTCCGTGCGTGGACGCCTTTCGGAGTTCTTGCTGCCGGACCATGGCATGCAACAAGACCGGTCGGAGAGGTAGTCACGACGCCCGGGAGCGGACACTGCCGGGTCAGACACGCCTGAAGAGCGCTACGACCTTCCCGAGTACCGCAAAGTCGACGTGCTCATCGGCGTAGATCGGCTCCATTGCCCGATTCTCCGGCTGCAGCCGGATCCTTCCATCCTCGCGGAAGAATCGCTTCACTGTCGCCTCTTCATTGATCATCGCGACCACGATCTCACTGTTGGACGCCGTCGACTGCTGTCGCACGACCACGTAGTCACCGTCGAGGATACCAGCGTCTATCATGCTTTCACCCTTCACTTGCAGTATGAAGGTGTTCTCTCCTGCAAAGGAGGCGGGGAGGGGGAGGGTCATCTCGATGTTCTCGGAAGCGAGTATGGGAGCACCCGCCGCCACCTGGCCCACGACCGGCACAGCCTGCACGCTCTCGTAATCGATGCCGCGCTCCGTGTCCCGGTAGTCAAGCACCTCGAGCGCGCGCGGCTTCGACGGATCGCGCCTGATGAGTCCCTTGGACTCGAGAGCGGCAAGGTGCGAATGAACCGTCGAGGACGACGACAGGCCCACCGCCTCACCTATCTCCCGAACCGACGGGGGGAAGCCGCGGCGATGGATGTCCGCGCGGATGAAGTCCAGTATCTGACGTTGCCGTGATGTGAGTTCGCGCTTGTAGACCATCACGCATCCCTTCGTCCATTCATGCTCGCTGTCCAAGAGGCAGTCTACGCCAGCCCGGCACGCTCTGCAAACACATGTTCGCATATTCACTTGCAAACCGCACATACGTTCGCTACCATATTCATACGAACACCTGTTCGTGCTCTGCGGATCGATGTCAGACCCTCGAGGTATGGTCGCAACGCAGTCCACGGAGGAGGACCCCATGACAGCAGCAACCGCATATCAACGGCCAGCCCGCAGGATATCACCGTCTTTCGTCGGCGAAACCACCCATACCGAACGCCTTGTTCAAATCGCCTACGTCGCACTCCTGTTGTGTGCTGCGGTGGCTATAGCCATATCCACGACCGCACGGACTGATCGTCCGGCACCGGACACCTGGGCGGCTATCACAGTCAGTGACTCAGGCACGCTCTGGACGATCGCCAGGGAGCACCCCGTGCCCGGGCTCAGCACCGCCGACAACGTCGCCCTCATCAAGGAGTCCAACCGGCTCGACTCGGCCGTGATCATGCCTGGGCAGACACTTCGCGTACCTTCTCAAGGCTCATCTGCTCTCGCAGTGGCCTCACGCTGAGGCAACGAGTCGGCACGCGTCCCTTTCGGCACCAGCAGCCACACTCCGCTGGTGAATATTTTGACGTCCTGCGTCCATTGTCGCCCCATATGTAGTGTGCTAGTCTTTGCGCAAGCCAAGATATGGGGGCCGTACGCATGAAGTGTCCGTTCTGCGGTCACAGCGAGACCAAAGTCGTCGACTCTCGGGACTCCGAGTCCCAGGATGCTATCCGTCGACGCCGCGAGTGTCTCGACTGCACCAAGCGTTTCACCACTTACGAGCGCCGTGAAGAGATGCCTCTCATGGTCGTCAAGAAAGATGGCTCCACCGAGCCCTTCGAGCGCGGCAAACTCCTTCGCGGCCTGATCGTCGCCAGCGCCAAACGCCCGGTTCCACCGAGTGCACTCGAAGCCCTGATCGACGACATCGAAGCCGATCTACACAATGCAATGCAGTACGAGATCCCGGCGAAGCGTCTCGGGGACATGGTACTCGTACACCTGCTCGATCTTGATAAGGTCGCATACATCCGATTCGCCTCGGTGTACAAGGAGTTCAGCGATCTGGATAGCTTCACCTCGGAGCTCACACGACTCGGCACTAAGCGCACTCGTCAGAAGAGTAAGGGCTAGGCGAGGAACCCCCGATGGAAGTAAAGCTCTTCATAAGGGACGACTGCCCGGCGTGTCCCGCCGCACTACGTGCATGCGACGGCATCGCCGGAGTCACAGTCTACGACCTCACCGAACCCTCTGGCTTCGCCGAGGCCTCCGCACTCCACGTCAGTGCCGCGCCGACAGTACTCGTCGTCGATTCTTCGGGTCGCGAAGTAGCCGCGTGGCGCGGTGAAGCGCCTGCAGCGTCAGACATCCGCGCGGCGTTGGCGCACTGATACGATGAACGACGTCAATGTATCCATCCACAGACTCGACCC
>JAVERH010000064.1:0-11290 GCA_034007245.1 Coriobacteriia bacterium
CGGGCCGAGGAACAAAAAGCTGCCGATGGGTCGGTCGGGATCCGAGAGGCCCGCACGAGAACGCCGTATGGCGCCGGCCACCGCCGAAACGGCCTCGTCCTGGCCGACAACGCGCTCGTGAAGGTGCTCCTCGAGTGTCGCAAGCTTTGCCATCTCTCCCTGCATGAGCCGGACGACCGGGATGCCGGTCCACGTACCGACGACCTCGGCGATCTCCGCCTCGGTGACCTCCTCGCGGAGCATGCCGGCACCGGCCTGCAGTTCCTTGAGCCTGGTGTCCGCCTCTGCAAGCTGCGCCTCTAGTTGAGGGATGCGTCCGTATCGGAGTTCGGCAGCGCGCTGTAGGTCGCCCTCGCGCTCAGCACGCTCGCCGTCGGCACGTGCCACGTCGAGCTCGGCTTTCAGGCCCTGCACACTGGTGATGACAGCTTTCTCGCTCTCCCACCGGGCCTTGAGCCCGGACATCTCCTCGGTCACCTCGGCCATCTCACCGCGTAGCGTGTCGAGGCGCTCCTTGCTCGCCTCGTCCGTCTCCTTCTGGAGCGCCTGCTCTTCGATCTGGAGCTGACGGAGCTGCCGATCGAGACTGTCCACCTCCTCGGGCATCGAGTCGATCTCGATGCGCAGCCGCGATGCGGCCTCATCGATGAGATCGATGGCCTTATCAGGCAGGAAGCGATCCGCGATGTAGCGGTCCGAGAGCGTGGCGGCCGCCACGATAGCGCCGTCAGCGATACGTACGCCGTGATGCACCTCGTAGCGCTCCTTGAGGCCGCGAAGGATGGCGATCGTGTCTTCTATGGTGGGCTCGCCGACGAACACCGGCTGGAACCGCCGCTCGAGCGCAGCGTCCTTCTCGATGTGCTCGCGATACTCGTCTAGCGTGGTGGCGCCGATAGCGTGCAACTCGCCACGTGCGAGCGCGGGCTTGAGCATGTTGGACGCGTCCATCGAACCCTCGGCAGCTCCAGCGCCTACGATCGTGTGGAGCTCGTCGATGAAGAGGATGAGGCGCCCCTCGGCCTGTTCGATCTCACGGAGCACGGCCTTCAGGCGATCCTCGAACTCGCCACGGTACTTCGCACCTGCCACCATCGCGCCGAGATCGAGCGACACCACGTCTTTGTCGCGGAGCGTCGAGGGCACGTCTCCGGCGACGATGCGCTGCGCAAGACCCTCGACGATCGCAGTCTTGCCAGTGCCGGGCTCACCGATGAGCACGGGGTTGTTCTTCGTGCGGCGCGAAAGAACCTGGATCACGCGGCGGATTTCTTCGACACGACCGATGACCGGATCGAGCTTGCCGTCGCGTGCAGCCTGTGTGAGGTTGCGACTGAACCGCTCGAGTGCCTGGAACTGCGCTTCAGGGTTCTGGTCGGTCACGCGCGCGCCGGCCCGCAGCTCCTCGAGCGCCTCGAGTAACCGCCTGGCGCTCACGCCCGCGCGCTCCAGGATGCGCCCTGCCTCGCCCTTGTCATCGGCGACCGCCACAAGCAGGTGCTCTGTGGAGACGTACGCATCCTTAAGCTTCTCGGCATGCTTGAAAGCGTCGCCTAGCACCGTGTTTATTCGCGGACCCACGCCCGCCGGACCCTGCACGCCACCACCGGTCACCTTGGGCATCGAGGCGATGGCCGACGTGACTTCCGCCTCGACAAACGCAGGATCAGCGCCCACTTTGCGTACGATCTCGAATGCGATGCCCTCAGCGGCGTCGAGCAGCGCCTTCAAAAGGTGCTCGGGCTCGATCACCTGCGAAGAAGCATCATCGGCGATACCCTGTGCGGCCTGCAGCGCTTCCTGTGCTTTCACTGTCAACTTATCCAAGCGTACTGCCATGGCACTCAACTCCTATGGACCTTGCCGGCCTCATAAAACGACCGTGAGCCTGTCATCTACCCGGCCCACGGAACGCGTAGCCACACGGGCTACCGCCGAACCGATCAAGCCGGTGTTGTTCGCTTCTTGAAAAGGCGTGACCACACCCAGGCGACCGCCTGTCAGCCCGGACCGCCGATGATCTCTCCCGAGCGCACGCCTTCGAGCCACTTCACGACCGGACTGCGCCGGTCCCCTTGTGCCTTTTCTGGAGTATCCATCAGGGCTCCCTTCGTACGATGCCGCCGTGCGGCACATGTACGATGTCGGCTCGCATCGACTTCCGGAACTCGTTGATCTCATCCACCAACGAGCGCTCAGCGTTGGACGCGGCCATCCGAGCCTCGGCAAGCTGTGCCTCGAGCTTCTCCTTCTCTATCTCCAGCTCGATGATCCGCATCACACCTGCGAGGTTCACGCCCTCATCCTGTGTAAGGCGTTGGATCAGCTGCAGCCGCTCGATGTCGGCGTCGGAGTACATGCGCGTACCGCCCGGCGACCTGCTCGGCTCTACAAGCCGCTTGCGCTCGTAGATACGCAGCGTCTGTGGGTGCACACCGGCAAGCTCGGCGGCCACGCTGATCATGTACACAGGGCGGTCTTTGCTACTCCCCTGATGTCGCTTCACCATAGCCACGCCTCCTTTGCTATACGATGTGCGAACGCACGTCGTCAGCGCGCAACGACTCGAACTTCCGCAGCAGGTCCTTTTGCGCGCCGGTCAGCTTCTGCGGTACCACGATCTTCACACGGACCTTGAGATCTCCTGAGCCGCGCCCCTTGAGCTTAGGCGCACCCTTCCCGGGTACGCGAAGCACTTTGCCGTCTGCAGTCCCGGCAGCGACCTTGATCTTCACCTTCCCGCCATCAGGGGTCGGCACCTGCACTTCGGTACCCAGCGCTGCCTCAGTGATCGTCACTGGTAGCTCGAGTACCACATCCGCACCGTCTCGCGTGAAGAACGTATGCGGCTTTATGTGTGTCGTCACGTACAGATCTCCTGCTGGAGCACCGCCGACGCCCGGCTCGCCCTTGCCCGCGAACCGGAGCTTTCCGCCGTCGGTCACACCCGGCGGGATGTTCACCGTAAGCGGTTTCACCCGCAGGACCTTACCCTTACCCTTACAGGTCGTGCACGGGTGCTCGATGACCCTACCCGTACCGCCACAACGCTGGCAGGGGCGCGAGAAACCGAACACACCCTGGCCCTGGGCCACCTGGCCGCTACCCGAGCAGGTAGGACATGTCGTCGGGCTCGTGCCAGGTTTGGCACCCGTACCCGAACAGGTGGCACACGACTCGGTGCGCTTCACATCCACCTTGGTCGACGTACCACCAAGCGCCTCATCGAACGTCAGCGTGAGGTCGTACTGCAGATCGGCACCGCGATGAGCGCCGCGCCGGGACCCACCGCCACCGCCACCTCCGAAGAGGTTGCCGAAGAGATCACCGAGGTCACCCACTTCGACGTTCGAGTAACCGCCTGCGCCACCGGGAAACCCGCCACCCGACCATCCTGCACCGGGTCCGCCAGCACCTCCGGGCGGCGTAGCGCCCCCGAAATATCGGCCATAGGTGTCGTACTGCTTCCGCTTCTCGTCATCGGAGAGCACCTCGTATGCCTGGTTGATCTCCTTGAACTTGTCCTCGGAGCCACCAGCATCGGGATGGTGCTTGCGCGCCTGCTTGCGGAACGCTTTTTTTATCTCATCGGCAGTCGCCGTCTTGGAGACGCCGAGTATGTCGTAGTAGTCCCTATCGGCCATCGGTGGCTCCTTAGGACTCCGGACCTCCGGCACTTACCACGACCGCAGCCGGTCTGAGCACACGGCCGTGCATGCGATAGCCACACTGGTACATCTCCACGCACGTGCCCTCGGGCACATCTTCACGCTTCACCTGGCCTACGGCCTGGTGCTCGTTGGGATCGAACGCTTCGCCCACAGGATCTATGCGCTCGACGCCTTCCTTCCCGAACACGTCGAGGATCTGCTGGCGTACCATCTGCACGCCGGTCACGAACTCCGTCGTTTCTCCGCTTTCCTCGGCATGCGCAAGCGCACGTTCGAGGTTGTCCAGAGCGGGCAGAACCTCGGTGATAATGCGCTGCCCGGCCCGCTTGAGCGCGTCTTCCTGCTCACGAGTCACACGCTTACGGAAGTTGTCGAACTCCGCCTGCAGCCGCTGTGCGGTCTCCAGATGACGTCCGGCCTCTTTCCGCGCGACCTCGAGCTCATCCTCGAGCTGATCGCCGCGGAACTCGAACCCCGCACCCAGATCCTGCTCCAGCTCGGGATCGACCGCGCCGGGTGTGACCGGAGCGATCGGTGAGGTCGCATCCGTAGAACGATCTTCGCGAGGCCCGCGACCGGGGCTGTTATCCCCGGTCGCGTCCTTGTGAGTCTTTGATCCCATAGCTACTCGTCACCCTCGACGACTTCGTAGTCAGCGACTTCCTCGTCAGCCTCAGGGGCAGCTTCACCTTCGGGAGCCTGCTCGTCCTGAACTTGCTGATACACGATCTCTGCCAGCTTGTAGCTCTTCTCCTGGAGCGTGGTGGTCGCGGTCTTGATCGCTTCCACATCCTCGCCCTCGATAGCCTTCTTAGCCTCGGCGATCGCTGCCTCGATGTCACTCTTCGTGTCCTCGGGCACTTTGTCACCCAGGTCGCCGAGCGTCTTCTCGGTGCTGTATACAAGACTGTCGGCGGTGTTGCGCACCTCTGCCTCTTCCTTGCGCTTGAGATCCTCATCAGCATGGCTCTCGGCGTCGTTCACCATACGCTCGACTTCCTCATCGGAGAGTGCCGTCGTACCGGTGATGGTGATCTTCTGCTCCTGGCCGGTACCAAGATCCTTGGCCGAGACGTTCACGATGCCGTTGGCGTCGATATCGAACGCAACCTCGATCTGCGGCACACCGCGAGGAGCCTGAGGGATGTTCATGAGGTGGAACTTGCCGAGCGTCTTGTTGTACGCGGCCATCTCGCGCTCGCCCTGAAGGACGTGGATCTCCACCGACGTCTGGCCATCAGCGGCCGTAGTGAAGGTCTCGCTCTTGCGAGTCGGGATCGTGGTGTTGCGCTCGATGAGCTTGGTCATGACACCG
The DNA here is from genome assembly GCA_034007245.1 of Coriobacteriia bacterium. Taxonomy (GTDB): domain Bacteria; phylum Actinomycetota; class Coriobacteriia; order Anaerosomatales; family Anaerosomataceae; genus Anaerosoma. The sequence continues at coordinate 4,987 of JAVERH010000064.1, forward strand.
CCGAGGGTCTCCACACCGAGAGCGAGCGGAGTCACGTCCAGCAGCAGGATGTCCTTGACGTCGCCGCCGAGCACACCGCCCTGGATGGCCGCGCCCACCGCGACGACCTCATCAGGGTTGACCCCCTTGTGCGGATCCTTGCCCGTGATGTCCTTCACGAGCGCCTGCACTGCGGGCATACGGGTCGAGCCGCCCACCAGGATCGCGTGATCGAGATCCCCGGCCTTGATGCCAGCATCCTTGAGTGCGACCTGGACCGGCTTACGACACCGCTCCAGTAGATCGCTCGTGATCTTCTGGAACTCGGCACGCGTCAGCGTGTAGTCCAGATGCTTCGGACCACTGGCGTCAGCGGTGATGAACGGCAGGTTGATCTGTGCGGTCTGCGTCGCGGAGAGCTCCATCTTGGCTTTCTCACCCTCGGCGCGCAGGCGCTGAAGCGCCATCTTGTCGGTGCGCAGATCGATACCGTGATCCGCCTTGAACTTCTCGGCGAGCCAGTCGATGATCCGCTGGTCCCAGTCGTCACCACCGAGATGGTTGTCTCCGGACGTGGACTTCACTTCGAAGACACCGTCACCGATCTCGAGCACGGAGACATCGAACGTACCACCGCCGAGGTCGAAGACGAGGATCGTCTGGTCCTGGTTACCCTTGTCGAGGCCGTAGGCGAGCGCGGCAGCCGTCGGCTCGTTGATGATGCGCTTGACATCGAGACCCGCGATCTTACCCGCGTCTTTCGTGGCCTGGCGCTGCATATCGTTGAAGTATGCCGGGACGGTGATGACCGCCTCGGTGACCGGCTGGCCGAGATATGCCTCAGCGTCGGCCTTCAGCTTCTGGAGCACCATCGCCGAGATCTCCTCAGGCGTGTAGTGCTTACCGTCGATATCGACGACCGTACGGCCGTCCTTGCCCTTCTCGGCGTTGTAGGCGATGGTCCCGCGCTCGGAGGTGGTCTCCTCGAATTTGCGACCGATGAAACGCTTGATCGATGTGATGGTGTTCTCAGGGTTGGTGACAGCCTGGTTCTTGGCTGCCTTACCGACGATACGCTCGCTGTCCTTGCGGAACGCGACGACCGACGGCGTGGTCCGGTCACCCTCGGCGTTCACGATGATCGTAGGCTCGCCACCCTCGAGAACCGCAACTGCAGAGTTGGTGGTACCAAGGTCGATACCGATGATCTTACCCATGGATAGTGCTCCTTTCGGATCCTCCCCGGTCGTACCGGAGCGGCTTGTTCACGAAATGTAGCGATCCATCGCTCGCCTCTGCGCTGAAAGCCCGTACTGAACTCCAGACAACCCGGTTCGAGCAACGTCCCGCTATCACACTATGAAATCTAAGCGTCCCATTGTCAAGTTATCTGCCACTGAACATGAGAACTGATATGCACGTACCTACATCCTTTACATATACGCGGGGGCTTCGGTATTATCCGGCGGCAATATATCGGCTGCCGCCACAGCGCGGCGCTCGAACCGAAGGAGAGCAGCTATGCCCCGACCGATCATCAACGTGGACGAGTGCTCCGGCTGCGGCATCTGCGTCGATTCGTGCCCCGAGAGTGTCCTCGAGCTCATTGACGACGTGGCCCAGCCCGTGAACGAGGATGACTGCACCGCATGTGGCACATGCATGGAAGAGTGCCCGATGGGCGCGATCACGGAGATCGAAGAAGACTAACCTGTAGTACAGCGTACGTGAGCAACGGGCGCCTGTGGGCGCTCGTTCACGTTTGAGAGGGATCCGCAGTCGCTAGGGCCTTGAGCTGACGCCAGACTTGCCGCTTAAGACCCTCATCGGCAAGCGACTCCTCGAGATCGTCCACTGCCAGCAGCCTGCGCCCTCGCCACGCCCGAACGACTCCCGCCACAAGTGGATCGATCCCCAGGGCCTCTGCCAGATCGTGCGCCGCGCACGGATCGAGCGCGATCACGACAGCGGGGTCCACTGCCTCCACTAGCATGCGTATGCGCAGCGCACCCTCATCCGCGCCTACTCCCAAAACGCGTGTGCAGAACCCGAAACGCTCGGCGGGGAGCCCCAGTGCATCGAGCGCTTTGCCCGCCGCCACACCATCAAGACCAGCGAGCGCGCGTCCACCAGCAAGGTCACCGGGTCCCGGCTCGCCTTTCACCAGAAGCACTTCTGCAAGCTCATCGCCGTATGCACGGACAACAGGTGACCCCTTACAGACCTGCTCGGCAGCGGCGATCTCCGCCCGCGCCTTCTCGCGGAACACTCGATCGATCCGCGCACTCCCGGCACTGATATCGTGCTCGCGACTCATCGCTGCCGAGCAAACCAGGCGCCGGTGGCCTCCAGGCCATCGCGAAGATCGACGGCAGCCCTCCAGCCAAAGATCGAAGCAGCCTTCTCGGGCGACAACAGGCTTGCTTCCACATCACCCTCGCGCCCTGCAGCTCGCTCGAGCGTACCCGGATAGCGAAGGCCGACTCGAAGACCCTCGGCAAGCATGTTCACCGAAGTCGCGACGCCGGTGGAGATGTTGTAGGCGCAACCCGAGAGTCCCGATCCGGCAAGCACGCCCTCGTGCTGTGCCGCCGCAGCGATGGCGCCGACGATGTCCGCCACGTAGATGAAGTCACGCGTCTGGTCGCCCGAGCCGAAGATCACCGGACTGACGCCGCGGGTCATCCGTGACGCAAACTCGGCGACGACACCGCCTTCACCATCCGCGCGCTGGCGCGGCCCATACACGTTGGCAAAACGCAGCGAAGCGAAGTCGACTCCTGCGGGACGAAGCACCTCATCGAGAACCGCTTCCGCCTCGAGCTTCGACACGCCGTATGGCACCACCGGAGCCACCGGAGACGCCTCAGTCAGCGGCAGCTCCTGTGGCTCGCCGTAGACGGCGGCAGAGGACGCGAAAAGCACACGACGCGCTCCGGCGGCCACAGCAGCCTCCGCCACCATCCGTGTACCCTCGACGTTGACCTCGCGGTCGAAGTCCGGATCCTCGATCGATGCAGCAACGCTCACCTGAGCAGCAAGATGCACCACGACCTCCGGCGCTGCCGCGACGATGGCATCTGCAGTCCGGGGGTCACGCACATCCAACCGCCGGAGCCCGGCGGCAGGGTGGACGTTATCCATCGACCCGGTCGAGAGGTCATCGATCACCGTGATCTTCCAGCCACCTCCGAGCAGCGCATGCACGAGGTTGCCCCCGATGAAGCCCGCCCCACCGGTCACTACGACCCTCATGACGTCTCCTTACGTGTCAGGTTCCACTATCCGCTGCACCTCTACGAGGTCCGCCTGCACTGCAAGACGATACCGTGCGCTGTAGGGCGGGTGGCATGCGGTAAGCGTTAGCGACGAATGTTCCGTAGACTCCACAACCTCTGTCTGATGTGGCAAGACCACCAGCGAGTCGGTCACCGTGTACCGGTATCGTCGGTAGGGAGAGTACACATCGATGGTATCACCCATCTCGAGTTCACCGATTCGCGCGAAGGGTGCACCGTAGGTGGTCCGATGACCGGAGATGCCACATGTCCCGGTCGGCCCGGGAAGGTCCGTCCAGTCGATCCACCCCGGTCCATGCCGCAGGTCGGCAGTGGATACACCATTCACCACGAGTGCATCGACCCCGATCGACGGAATCACGATACGGGCGAAGACCGCGCCGGGCTCGAGACCGCGCCAGTACGCCTCGTCCTGGTCGCTCCAATCGGTGAAGTCGAATGCAGAGTCCGAGACCTCGATGAGTTCGTCTGGCACGTCACTCCTGTAGGTCTCGACCGGGCCAGCGTCGTCCCTGAGCGCGCTCTGTGCGAGGGTGCCCATCAGAGTCGTCAGTCCATAGTACGAGATCAGGCCAAGCGCCAGTCCGAACAACAGGTTGCTCACAGCGCGAAGCCATCGTTGTCGCCGATCCACGCGCCTCACCACCTGCCCGTAGAATGAGTGACGCATCTCACAGAATACCTGTGATGGATTGCACAAACGGTATCAAGAACATCGGACTTGGTGCCGATACGTACAGTGTAAGGCACGATTGAAAAGCGAATATCGGATCGCTCCCGAAAAAGGCACGGTCAGCCGAAAGGCTGGCTTCGCAAAGTCACGGGTCTACAGGAAGCCTCGCTTCCCACGACCGCCGGACTACCGAAGGTACGAGCCACGTTCTCGGCCCGACACCTCACAGCCTCTAGAGGGAGTCGGGCCGATGTGCGCGCGGACTCACCAAGGGGCGATTCGAAATGACTATCACGACTCCAGGCACGCGGCGCGCGGCAGCAAGCATCGCCGCTGCTGTAGCACTCACCCTCACCGCAGGCTTCGCGCCGGTTCAGCCCGCTGATGCGGCTCAGCTCACCGGTACCTTCCGCAACAGACTCACTGCGGAGTCAAAGGCCGCATCGGTGCTCGCTAGCACCGATGCTTCACTCGCCAGCACGATACATACGGCCACCCGCACCACGACCACCGTCCGCAGGCCCAGCGCCCCGGCAGTCTCCACGATCCGGCGCACCACGACCACGACCACGAACACCACCGCTTCGACCTCGACTACCACGGACAGCCCAGCTGCAGCACCGACCAACGAAACCACCAGGGCACAGTCCATACTCGCAGGCTACATCGCCCGGTACCCCATACTCTCCGGTACGACACTCTCGTTCGGCGATGCCAAGGGATACCAGGCGATCTGCTACTACAAGTCCGGCCGCATCGTCATCAGCCCGACGCATACGGCGAGTCTCGAGAGCATCCTCGGCCATGAGGTCTGGCACGTGATCGACTGGCGCGACAACGGCGTGATCGACTGGGGCGAGAACATCCCACCGCGCTAGAGACCCTGAGCATCGATGACCGGTTGAGACCCCGACTCCCTCCTCGGGGTCTCAACATATCCAGTCCTCTACAGGACGATGCGCCCCGCATATGCGGGGCGCATCCTTTTGCAACCGACGTACCCCTGGATACCGTCACATCATGTGCCGGTATCGCACGTCACGCTGCAGACTTGCTACGAACACGCACCAGCGTGCCCGCCGTTGCAGCCACAGCTGCAAGCCCTACCAGCAGCAGATACTCGCTACCGGTGAAGGGCAGGAACGGATCTCCAGCAACCCGGACGACTGTACGGGCGTCGTCGGTGTTGTTCGATGGATCACTATCCTCGGGGTGACTGATCATAACGATGTTGTCGATATTGGTCGTACCGATCGCCATGGTGTCGATGACACGAGTCGTATAAGTGATGGTCTGCTTGCCGTCCGCCTTGGTGAGTGGACCAGCAAGATTCCATACGATCTTGCCATCAGCAACAGTGCCGCCTCCGACTCCGACGACATTCACATACCGCTGGTCGAAGTCATCGGTGATAGTGAAGTCATAGGCAACGACATCGCTCGTGTTCCAGTAGGTCAACGTATAGGTCAGAAGCTCACCCGGAGCCGCTGTCGTCTTATCGACCGACTTGGTGATCGCAAGATCCAGCTCTGTGAAGGGCATGAACGGATCCTCGACATTGCCGAACCACACGTGTGTGGTCTCTTCCTCGACAACGGTCACGCTCTGTGAGAGCGGCGTGGTGTTGATCCAGCCCTCCTGCATCGTCTCGGTCACGGTGTACTCACCGACCGGCAACTCATCGAACAAGAGCTCGCCAGCGGCGTTGGTGAGACCACTGTCGACCAACGAGATCGCCGAAGGCTCGATGAATACCGGCATGGACTGTGTGAGTGTGAACTCCCAGTCCTCGAGCATCGGCTCATTCTCCTCGTAGAGGCCGTTCTCGTTGAGGTCGTTGAACTTATGGACCAGGACTCTCCCATCGGTGTACGGGAGGAACTCCTCGACGTTGCCGAACCACAGCTCGGCCGTCTGGTCATCGACGACCGTGACGTCCTGTGCAAGGTCGGTGGTGTTGGTCCACCCGGTCTGCAGCGTCTCGGTCACGGTGTAGACACCGGGAGCGAGCTCGGTGAAGGAAAGCTCACCGCCTGCATCGGTGAAGCCACTGTCGATGATCGCGATCGCAGAGAGCTGAGGAATCGCCGGTACGGACGTGGACTGCGTGAGTGTGAACTCCCAGTCCTCGAGCATCGGCTCATCGTCGTCGTACTCCCCGTTCTCGTTGAGGTCATTGAACTTGTAGACCTTGATGTCGCCTGCAGGATCATCCTCAGGGATCATGACGTTGCCGAACCACAGCTCGGCCGTCTGGTCATCGACGACCGTGACGTCCTGTGCAAGGTCGGTGGTGTTGGTCCACCCGGTCTGCAGCGTCTCGGTCACGGTGTAGACACCGGGAGCGAGCTCG
>JAVERH010000065.1:0-10986 GCA_034007245.1 Coriobacteriia bacterium
AGGCGCGAGATAGCCTCGGCCGAATCTTCCTTGAGTGTATCGGCGACCGCGACGATACCGGCGAGCTTCGTGCCGTTCACGCCGACGAGCATGACGGTCTTGCCCTGGTTCTCGAGTGCTTCGATGCGCCTTGCGAACCGCGACACATCGATCCCCTCGCTCGCCATGAGGCGTCGGTTGCCGAACGCTACGCGCGTGCCCTCGACCGTGCCCTCCACACCGTGGCCGGGTATGGCCGCGAACACCTCCACCTGCGGCAGGTGCATCGCGCGCTCTTTAGCGCGCGCGAGGATCGCCTCGGCGAGTGGATGCTCGCTTCCGTGCTCGAGCGCTGCGGCAAGCCTGAACATCCGGTCTGTGTCGTGTCCGTCGGCAAGCTCGATGTCGGTGACCACCGGTTTGCCATGAGTGAGCGTGCCTGTCTTGTCGAAGACGATCGCGGTGATCTTGTATGCGGTTTCGAGCGCCTCGCCGCTCTTGATAAGGATGCCGTGCTCGGCACCCTTGCCGGTGCCCACCATGATGGCGGTGGGAGTGGCCAGGCCGAGCGCACACGGGCATGCGATCACGACGACTGCCGTGCCGGCCAGCAGTGCTTTCACGAACGGGGTCACGTCTGCGTAGAAGGACGGGTCGGCGAAGCGCGGTACCACGAGTAGCCAGACGAGGAACGTGAGCATCGCGAGGCCGATCACCACCGGGACGAAGACCGCGCTGATGCGGTCGGCGAACCGCTGCACAGGGGCCCTGGAACCCTGCGCTTCTTCCACGAGTCGCACGATCTGCGCAAGCGCGGTCTCGGCGCCCACCTTGGTAGTCCGGAAGCGGAAGCTGCCAAGCTTGTTGAGCGTGGCGCCGATGACCGTGTCGCCTTCGCGTTTCTCCACGGGGATCGATTCGCCGGTGAGCATGGACTCGTCGACTGCCGAGGATCCCTCGGTGACGATGCCATCGACCGGCACCTTCTCGCCCGGCCGCACGACGATGATATCGCCAGCGCGGACATCTGCGATCGGCACATCGACCTCGGCGCCATCGTGCACGACGCGCGCGGTCTTGGCCTGCAGTCCCATGAGTTTCTTGATCGCGTCACCCGTGCGGCCCTTGGCGCTCGCCTCCAGCAGCTTGCCGAGGATCACGAAAGTGAGCAGGAGCGCGCTGGTCTCGAAGAAGACCGGCTCGTGCATGAGCGTCGGAATGAAGGTGGCGGCCAGGCTGTAGAGGTATGCGGACGACGTACCGATGGCCACGAGCGTGTCCATGTTCCCAGTGCGCTGTTTGAGCGCGTGCCAGAAGCCGCGGTAGAACTGTGCGCCGGCGATCAGTTGTACCGGTGTGGCAAGCGCGAAGCTGATGTATTTGAAGACCATCATCGGCTCCCATATACCGCCGAAGGTCCCAGTGAGCTGTTCGGACACCGCGCGTGGGACAGACTCCATGAGCGACGGCACCATGAGAAGCAACAGGGGTATCGAGAATGCTGCCGAGAAGACGAACAGCTGCCTCTGCCTGCGGATATGCGCCTGCTGTGCCTCGCTTTGCGCGTCGTTGCCGGTGAGTATGCCCTCATCACGGACGATCGCATCATAGCCGGCGGCGCGTACGGCAGTGGCGATGGCGTCGGGGCCGATCGCGCGTGGATCGTATGTGACCGTCGCCGTCTCGGCGGCAAGGTTCACCACTGCGCTGCCGATGCCGGGTGTGCGCTGCAGAGTCCGCTCGATCACGGCCTGGCACGACGAACACGTCATGCCGATGATGCCGAAGCTCGCACTCGCGGTCGCTGTTGCAGCACTCGCTGTCGCGATCGCCGGATCAGGCGCCGGTGGTACGACGGGGCATGTGTTCGTCTCGCAGGTATCGGCTGCGTTTGGCGCGGGCTCGAGCGTGACGACTCCGCCGTGGGGCGTGAATCCCTCAGCGACCATGGCGGCTTCGATGGCCGCCGGATCCGGCTCGGCGTCGGCGGCGACGACCACGAAACCTTCCTTCGCGTCGGCGGCGAGCACCTCGAGTCCCGGGATATCCGAGAGTCGTCCTGTGATGAGTCGCTCGCAGGCATGGCAGTGCATACCATCGATAGCGACCCGGTAGGTCTGCGCCATGGTCATCTCCAGGGTCTTGCGGTTGGTCGATGACGATAGTGCCGATCGGCTGACTGCGGTTCGTAGTGAGCCGATCGCGTCATGTATCTATGCAACCGCTGTGCCAGGCTTATGCCCTGAAGCTACGATCCGTACCCTTCCCACAAGGGGGTCGAAAGGTAACGTTCGCCGGTCGAGGGGGCGACGGTCACGATCGTTGTACCGGCGAGCTCGGGGCGAGCTGCGAGCCGCAGGGCGGCCACGACGTTCGCACCCGACGAGATGCCGACGAGGATGCCTTCCTCGGCGGCCAGGCGACGTGCCATGGTGATCGCGTCGGGGCCAGTGACGTGCTGCACCTCCGAGAGCAACGCCAGGTCGAGTACCGACGGGATGAAGTTGGCACCGATGCCCTGGATGCCGTGCGACGCCGGGGTGAGGTCCTCGCCGGCGAGTCGCTGCGCGATGATCGGTGACTCGGCGGGCTCCAGGGCCACCCGTAGTGCTTCCGGCCGATGCTCGGCGAGGTAGCGTCCGACGCCGGTGATCGTGCCGCCGGTACCCACGCCTGCAACGAATGCGCCGAGAGGATCCGAACCGAGCGCTTCGTCGATCTCGGGACCCGTCGTAGCGTAGTGCGCTGCAGGGTTGGAGGGGTTATCGAACTGTCGGGTGAGGAAGGCGCCCTTGGTCTCAGCGGCGATGCGGTCGGCCGCATCCAGTGCGCCGCTCATGCCGTCGCTGCTGGGAGTGAGTACGACCTCAGCTCCGTAGGCTGCGAGTAGCATACGCCGGTCGAGCGACATCGACTCGGGCATGGTGAGGATGACCCGGTAGCCGCGTGCTGCGCCGATCATGGCGAGCGCGACGCCGGTATTGCCCGAAGTCGGCTCGACGATCACCGAGCACCCCGGCTCGATCAGTCCCCGGGCCTCGGCATCGTCGATCATCGACCGGCCGACACGGTCTTTTACCGAGCCGCCGGGGTTGCGCGACTCGAGTTTCACGGCAACGGTGGCCGGAAGGCCGGCAGCGAGCCGGTTCAGGCGGACGAGGGGCGTGTCGCCGATGGTGAGATCGATCCTGGTCGCCCGCGTGCTCATAGTGCGTCCTTTCCAGCCATCGGGGAGACCTCGCCCCGTACTCGTGTCGTCACGCACATCGTAGCCCACTCTGCTCCTGTCTCAAGCGGCTCCTGGTATCGTAGGCGCACGACCGACAGGAGGCAGGCATGTACGCACCACACACTGGAGGCTCGTCGGCGATGCTGACCGACCTCTATCAGCTCACGATGGCAGGCGCGTACCTCGAGGCGGGTGTCGCGGACACGGAGGCGTGCTTCCACCTCTACTTCCGCTCCAATCCGTTCCAGGGTGGCTACTCGATCGCGTGTGGGCTCGCGCAGGCGCTCGACTATCTCGAGCAGTTGAATTTCACCGAAGAGGATATCGCATACCTGGCCACACTCAGCGGCGCCGACGGCAAGCCACTTTTCCGCCCTGCGTTCCTTGAGTGGCTGCGCGCCTTCCGCTTCGACGCTGATGTGCTCGCAGTGCCCGAGGGGACGGTGGTTTTCCCAGGTGAGCCTCTCGTGCGCATCACCGGGCCGGTCGCCACGTGTCAGATCGTGGAGACCGCGCTGCTGAACATCATCAACTTCCAGACCCTTGTGGCTACCAAAGCCGCGAGGGTGGTCATGGCTGCCGAGGGCGATCCCGTGCTCGAGTTCGGGCTGCGCCGAGCGCAGGGTCCCGACGGCGGACTGTCGGCCGGTAGAGCCGCATACATCGGCGGCTGCGCAGGAACCTCCAACGTGCTCACCGGCCAGCGGTACGGTGTGCCGGTGGGCGGCACGCATGCGCACAGTCTTGTGATGCTCTTCGATACCGAGCTCGAAGCGTTTCTCGCATACGCAGAGGCGATGCCCAATAACGCCGTTCTGCTCGTCGACACGTACGACACGCTCGAAGGTGTACGCAATGCGATCAAGGCGGGGGAGCGGCTGCGCGAGCTCGGAAGCGATCTTGCCGGCGTCCGTATCGACTCCGGGGACCTCGCCTGGCTCTCCATCCGTGCGCGTGAGTTGCTCGACGATGCAGGCTTTCGGGCCACACGTATCTATGCGTCCAACGAGCTTGACGAGTACACCATCGGGAGCCTCAAGGAGCAAGGTGCGAAGATCGACGTCTGGGGCGTAGGGACCAAGCTCGTGACCGCCTACGATCAGCCAGCGCTCGGCGGCGTGTACAAGCTCTCGGCCGTACGTGAGCCGGGCGGTCAGTGGGAGCCTCGGGTGAAGGTCTCCGAGCAGGCGGCGAAGGTGACGACGCCGGGGCTGCAACAGATCCGACGCTTCATCGATGAGGCCGGCCGGTTCGTCGGTGACATGGTGTACGACGAGCTTGAGCCGCCTGATGCACCGTGTGTCATGGTCGATCCGGCCGATGCGACACGGCGTACATCGTACTGCCCCGTGTACGCATCCGAGGAGCTGCTTGTGCCCGTGTGCACAGCGGGCAGCGTGATCTACGACGTCCCGTCGATCGCCGAGTCGCGGGACCGCACGCGCGAGCAGCTCTCGCTTCTTGACCCGAGTCACCAGCGACTACTCAACCCACACATCTACAAGGTCGGTACGGAACTCGGGCTGTACGAGCGCAAGACCGCGCTCATCCTGGCGGCCCGCGGGCTTGCTTCAGACGAAGGAGGACGATGAGGATGCGTGCGCTGCTGTTGGTTGACCTGCAAAACGACTTCATGCCTTTCGGTGCGCTGCCGGTGGCCGATGGTGATGCGGTGGTCCCGGTCGCTAACGCGCTCGTCTCACGGTTCTCGCTCGTGGTCGCAAGCCAGGACTGGCATCCGGCCGGTCACGGCAGTTTCGCGTCCGCCTACCCCGATGCTGCGCCGGGTGACACGATCGAGCTCGCGGGTGTCGGCCAGGTCCTGTGGCCGGACCACTGCGTGCAGGGCATGCCCGGTGCGTCGCTTCACTCGGCGCTCGATGTCGGTGGCATCGACCATGTCGTGCGCAAGGGGACCGACCCTGCGGTGGATAGCTACAGTGCGTTTTTTGATAACGATCGTCGTCGCGATACCGGGCTCGCGGCGTATCTGGAGGAGCGTGGCGTCGATGAGTTGGTGATCATGGGGCTCGCGACCGACTACTGTGTCCGCGCCACCGTACTCGACGCATGTGCGCTCGGGTTCGGCGTGACGGTGATCGAGGATGGGTGTCGTGCGGTCGAGGTGGCACCCGGTGACGGTGAACGCGCATTTACAGAGATGCGCTCGGCCGGTGCGCGTGTCATATCGGTCGCCGGGCTCGTGTAGAAGGGGGAGACAGATGAAAGTCGTCGCATTTTCGGGCAGCGCACGCAAGGGCGGCAATACCGCCAGCATGCTACGGCGCGTACTCGGTGTCCTCGAGGACGAAGGTATCGAGACCGAGCTCGTCGAGCTTGCGGGCAAGAAGGTGCAGGGGTGCACGGTATGCCTCAAGTGTCGTGAGCTGGCGGACCAACAGTGCCACGGGCGTAACGATGCCATCAACGAGTGTATCGCCAAGGTGGACGAGGCCGACGGTATCATCATCGGCTCGCCGGTCTACTTCGCCGACATCACGCCCGAGACCAAGGCCCTCATCGATAGGCTCGGCTACGTGTCGGGTGCCAATCCCGGCATGCTCGAGCGCAAGGTGGGTGCGGCAGTCGTCGCCCAGCGTCGTGCGGGGGCGGTCCGTGCGTTCGACTCCATCATGCATCTGTTCATGATCCGCCAGATGATCGTGGCGGGTTCGCGGTACTGGAACCTCGGCATCGGGGCGGCGCCGGGTGAGGTCGAAGCGGACGAAGAGGGGATGCTGACCTTGGACGTCCTTGGCCAGAACATGGCGTGGCTGTTGAAGCAGACGGCTCACGCGAGATAGGCCGTTCGTCAGGTCGTGCTCATCATCGCGGGGCCGGCTGCCGATACTCATGAAGTAGACATCCAGGGGGACGACCCGTTCGGAGGCAGCACATGAAGCGCACCATCGTGTCGGCCCTCGTCATCGCACTCGCTCTGACTCTTATGTTGCCAGCGTCCGCGCTCGCCAAGCGCGGCGGCGTCCCTGCTAGCCCGAACGGTAAGGGTGCAGCTGCATCGCAGGACGCTGGTGGCCGCGGCGGCCCTGACCGGTCTGTGGATGACTCTGATGCGAGCAAGTCGATTCCCCCGGGGCACGAGAGGCGTGACGCACGCGATTCCGATGAAGCAGCTGCCGGTGGTGGTACGGCCCAACAGTCACGCGAGCGTGCGCGTGCCGGGGAGTCGTCGGCATCTCGGGAGTCCAAGCGTACGGGTACCGAGAACGCACTCTCGCGACTGCAGGGTAACCTTGAGCGGATGCAGGCCGAGCTCGATGCAGGCACTCGTTCATCGCTTCCGGCCGGAGTGCAGCGAGCGATCGCTAAGTTCATGTCCTGGCTGGGTATCGATGCTGATGTGCCCGGCGGGGATCCGGAGGATGGCGAGGGGTCGGTCGAGCCGACCGCCACTATCGAGCCGACCGCTACTATCGAGCCGACCGTCACCTCTTAGGTCGGCGGTCGCACACACGCTCCCTTGACTTCGCGCCGTTTGCTTGCGATTGTACTGACTGAACGTTCAGTCAGCCGTAGTGAGCGGGAGTCGTTCAGTGTCAGACAGTGAGGTCTCCGCGCGGGAGCGTATCCTTGCGACTGCTGGTGGCTGCTTCGCCAAGCAGGGCTTTGATGGCATTTCCGTAGCCGATATCGCAGCTGCGAGTGGAGTCTCCACCGGTCTTGTCTACTATCACTTCAAGGACAAGGCCGCACTGTATGAGAGCGTGGTGCGTGAGGGACTCCTCCTCCTCGAAGACACCGCTGTGCGGACTCTTGACAGCGATGAGAGACCGCTCGATCGCATCCGTGCGTTCATCGGCGAGTACATGTCGCTTCTCGACGGTCAGCCGGCGCTCATGCAGTTGTTCATCCGGAGCGTGACCGACGTCAGTACGCTTCCGCCCGGCCACGTACTCATGCGCAGTGCGACCACGATCGATCGGCTCCAGGCGGTCATCGATGAGGGCATCGCATGCGCTGAGTTTCGCGATATGGACTCGCGTCTTGCTGCTACAGCGCTCTTCGCACTCGTCAACACGCTTATCACGGCACGCGTGCTCGAGACACCGCCCGGAGATGACTCCGGCGACTCTGTCGAGGTGCGGGCCGAGTTCATGGCCGAGCTCTTTCTGAGAGGGGTAGCGACATGCTCCTAGGGTTGGCCACTGTAGTCGTGCGGCGACGTAAGGCTGTTCTGGCGATCACTGCGCTCGTCGTCCTCATCGGCACCTGGGGCGTGATGAACAGCCGTATCAACTACGACCTCATGTCGTACCTACCATCCGAGCTCGACTCGATGAAAGGTCTGAACGTCGTCGATGACGAGTTTGCGCTCGGAACGATGATCCAGGTCCTGGTCTATGAGGAGAGCGATGCCACTGTCGAGGCGCTCAAGGGAAGGATCGAGCAGATCGAGGGCGTCAAGGCGGTCCACTGGGTGACCGATCTTGCGCCGGTGTCACAGCCCGTCGAGTTCAGAGATGAGGCTGTCATCGGCAACTACTACGCTGGCGGCGGCACATTGCTGCAAGTCGCGTTCGACGGCGGATCGAACGATCCGCACGTGAAGCAGGCGATTCGCGATATACGTGACGCTCTTGAAGGCTATGAAACGCTCGTCACTGGGAACCAGCAACTTGAACTTGAGGACATCATGGGCCAGGACACCGTGCGTTTTGCGGTGGTCGCGCTGGTGCTGGTGACCATCGTGCTGCTGCTCACGATGTCGTCGATCGTGGTACCACTCACCTTTGTGGCCACCATCGGTGCGGCGGTCATCGTGAACCTCGGTACGGGTTACTACATCGGACAGGAGATGTCCTATATCACGGGCGTCATCGTGTTCGCTCTGCAGTTTGCCGTGACGATGGACTACGCGCTCTTCCTCTATCACCGCTTCGAAGAGGAGCGCCGCCACTCGGACTCCGATGAAGCGATGATCACGGCGGTGGCGACGACCTTCAAGTCGATCTTCGCTGCAGCGGTCACCACGATCGCCGGCTTCCTCGCGCTCATGGCGATGCACCTCGGTTTCGGCAAGGACATGGGCATCACGCTCGCCCGGGGCGTAGGCATCACGCTTGTGGCAGTGGTGACTCTGCTTCCCGCTCTCATTCTGACGGTGTTGCCGCTCATCGATCGGATCCGCCACAAGACACCGTCGTTCGACTTCTCGATACTCGGTCGTTTCGTCGCCAAGCATGCGGGAGTCGTCTCGCTCGTGGGTATGCTGTTGTTCGTACCGGCACTATGGGCGAACTCGCAGATCGATATCACGTACGACCTCAATACGAGCCTTCCGGAGGATATGCCCTCGGTCAAGGCCGACAGGGTGATCGCCGATGCGTTCGGTCGGGCGAGTACCATGATCATCGCGTTGGAGGACTCAGGCACAGGCGTCGACCTCGAGCGTCTCTCGGGCAAGCTCGAGGCGCTCGATGGTGTCACGCGCGTCTTCGGCTACGGTTCGCTCGTGGATCCGCGCATCCCCGTCGAGTTCGTCCCTGCTGAGGCGCGCGAGTCGTTCTACTCGGGGGGCTATACGTACATCACGCTCGACGCCGCCTACGATATGGCTGATCCACGGCTCGCCGAGACCATCGATGAAGTGAGAGGCGTTGCCAGTGATGAGTGGCCCGGCGCATCGTATGTGACCGGTCAATCCGTGCTCATGACCGACATGGAGCAGGTCTCCGAGGGTGATGATGTGCTGATCAACCTCATCTCGGTCGCCGCGATCCTGGTCATCATCGCGATCGCGTTCAAGTCGATCGCCATCCCTGTGGCGCTTGTCGCGGTCATCCAGTTGGCGATTCTCATTAACCAGGGCTTCGAAGCCTTCGGTGGAGGTGAGCTCATCTTCGTCTCCTCGCTTGCGATCGGTGCCATCCAGCTCGGGGCCACGGTCGATTACGCGATCCTTATCACGACTCGCTACGAAGAGGAACTCAAGCGTACGCGCGATCGGCTCGAGGCGATCACCGTGGCTATCTCCGAGTCGAGCCAGTCGATCCTGGTGAGCGCATCGACGATGTTCGCCGCCACGATCGCGCTTGCGGTGATGTCGAGCGTCGGTATCATCTCCTCTCTCACGATGCTGATCGCGCGTGGCGCCCTCATCAGCTTCGTCGTGGTTCTCGTGATCCTGCCGGCGGTCCTCGTGGTCGGCCAGCCCCTATACGAGCGGCTCAGCATCGGCTGGCCTCGTCATACCGTGAAGGTGAAGGGTGAATAGCATGGCTCATTCCCATACATCCCTCCGGATCGCCCGGCGCGCGTCTATGGTGGTAGCGCTCACGGCTGCGAGTTTGCTCACGGCGACCGTGGCGTCGTCGGCACCGGCCACCGGCGCTCCTGAAGCGATCGTCGACAACGAGACCGTATACGTGATCGCCGATGCTTCTGGTGCACCGCAGACGACCGTTGTGGTGGACTGGCTCCAGGTCCAGGGCACCGGGGCGTTCGAGCTTGTGGACCTGGCTGCCGGAGTGGGGGCGATCGAGTCGCTCACCGATGGTTTCTTGCCGGTGAAGAATGGCGACACGATCGAGGCTCCAGTCGCAGTCGAGGGCTACGGTGACTTTTTCTACCGTGCCGAGACCGACAAGGCGCTTCCGATCGATATCAGCGTCACATACCAGCTCGATGGCGAAGCGATCGCCCCCGTCGATCTTGCCGGCAGGACCGGACGTCTGCGTATGGAGATCGAGGTCGTCAACCACCTCGAGCGCACCGAGACCGTCACTTATGAGAATGCCGATGGTACGACCGAGTCCTCCGAGGTCACCTACACCGTACCGCTGCTGTGTATCCCGCAGCTCGAGCTCGACGGTACGCGGATGACGGACATCGTGGCTCCCGACGGCGCACAGCTCGCTATCGCCGGTCAGACACTCACGTATGCGATCCCGATCGTGCCTTCACCGAGGGAGACGGTCGCAGTCGAGATGACCGCACGGGATATCGAGCTTTCGCCGATGATCGTCTCGGCGCTCCCGGGGCTGCCCGCCTCTCCCGACTTCTCGGTCATTGATCAGATGGCCGATCTTCGGGACGGGCTTGGGCTGCTGGGCCAGCTTTCGAGTGGGCACCTTCAGGTCGTGCAGGGTATCGCTGAGGGCATGGGTGCCTACGACCTTACGGGAGCGACCGGTGCGGCTGATGGATTCGCGACGCTCGGCACCGGGCTTGGTGAGCTTGCCTCGGGCGCTGAAGGACTCATGAGGCTTTCCGCAGGCCAGTACCAGTATCTGGATGGCGTGATCGGCTCGATCGATACGTCACAGTTCGACTCGCTCGGTGAACTCACGAGTGCGATCAGCAGCATGACCGTGGCAGCATCGCAGCTCGAGACCGGTACGGCCGGCCTCGTGGCACTGCTCGACGGGCAGATCGCCATGGCTGAGGCGATCAAGATGTCCAATGCCGGCCTGCTCGCGCAGGCGGCCGGTTACGCTCAGATGTACAGCATGGACGCGACGATGGCCTCGGCCGCCGCTGACTTCGGCGCGCTTGCGACCGGACTCGGCACACAGGACTACCTGCTCGGCATCCTGATCGATGGTGGCGACCCGGATGGCGCCGCGGGGCCGCAGCCGTTCATGCCGGGCCTGCGGACGACGCGCGACTCGCTTGCTCGGATCAGCGGTGGACTCACGGTGCTTCGTGGCGGGCTTGAGCAGCTTGAAGCGGGGGCAGCCGACCTGAGCGCGATCCCGGGGGTGTTCGGCCAGCTGCGGTCAGCACTCGTGGTGCTTCGCGACGGTGGCGACCCGGAC
>JAVERH010000066.1:0-10855 GCA_034007245.1 Coriobacteriia bacterium
CCCTGCGTTTCTCAACGTGTTCGCGCCGTGTCCGCGTGGCTGGCGCATCCCGTCGTCTATGACCATCGAGATCGCCAAACTCGCGGTGCAGACAGGCTTCTGGCCGGTCTACGAGGTCGAGGACGGCGTATGGCGTCAGACGGTACGGGTCGCCAACAAGAAGCCGATCGAGGAGTTCCTCAAGCCGCAGGGTCGCTTCAAGCACCTGTTCTCTGCTGGCAATGAGGCGCTGCTCGTCGAGATCCAGGCCGATGTGGATCGTGCGTACGACGCGGTCCTGAAGCGTTGCGCTGCCGAGTAGGGGCGTGCTTCGAATATCTGCGATAAGCGGAGGCTCCGATGCGTGTCATCGGAGCCTCCGATGCTAGAATGACTGCACAGCGCATTGCCCGGTTTTGCGGGAGCGCAACTCACAACCGCCGACCACTCCGGAGTCGCGCTTCATGAAGCAAAGCCCGTTCGGTAGACATCTGAGTAGCCAGATCATCTGGCCGCTCATCCTTGTCTCGGTGCTCATCGGTATCGTGGCGACCATCGTCTCGGCCAGGGTTCTGGGTGAGTTCACAAGATCCCTTGGCGAGGAGAGCGCGCGTACCACCGCCGAGTACGTGATCTCGGATCTCGATCATCACGCGTCGAGCTCCGTTCGGGCGCTCGGGGTACTGGCTGCTCGTCCGGGGTTCGTGAGTGTGGTGTCGGGCAACGATCCCATGGAGATAGAGGAACACCTGCGGTTCGCCAACGAGGCGATCGATGTCGACACGATAGTGTTGCTCGACCAGGCCGGTACGCTGGTCGCGGTCGTCTCCGATGCGTCCGGTCCCCGCGATGTTGCAGTGCCGACGCGAGCAGAGTGGGAGGCTGCCTCGGCAGTGGGACGCCCGGTGGTCGTTCCCTTCGGCGATGGCTACGCGCTGTGGGCTCAGGTGGACATCCCCATGGATGATCAGCGGAAGCTTGCGTTGGGAAGCCTTCTCGAGATCGATGACGAGCTTGTCTCGTCGCTTGCCGTGGGTGGCAGAACCGGCATCCTCATCACCGACTCGCAGGGAGAGCCCCTTGCGCTCATGAGGCCCGATCAGGGCATCGCAGAGGGAGCTCCGGGACTTCTTGCGGACAGCAAGCTGATGGCAGTGCTCGATGAACTTATCGTCGATCCTTCGACGAGCGCGATCTATCAGTCCTCCACGGGCTACTATCGGATCGCGGCCGATACGCTCCCTATCGCGACGGCGCCCGACGAGTATCTTCTCGTCGCGTGTGGGGTCGATGCGACTCCCGCACGCAATGCAGCCGTTACAACGATACAACTCGTGGTCGCCTGGTCTGCGCTGGCGATCCTCGTCCTCATCGTTCTGAACTGGTGGGTGGTCCGCTCGGTCACCACTCCGCTCAATGCGTTGACTGTCAGTACTCGTCGGCTTGCTGAAGGTGACTTCACCGCTAAGGTCGATATCACCGGTCCGGTCGAGATCACCGAGCTTGCGGAGAACTTCAATCGCATGACCGACTCTTTGAGCGAGTGCAGTGAGTCGCTGACCAAGAAGGTGCTCGAACTGGCGACACTCTACGAGATGAGCCGCTCCCTTGGACTGACGATGGATCTCGGCACGCTACTCGACTCGGTGCTCGACTCCGCCCTGCGGATCTTCGAGGTGGAGGTCGGTTATATCATCATGTGCGATGGCGAGTCCGGCGTTCTCAGCGTCGAGGCTGCCCGGGGCGTCGGCCCGGCGCGTCCCGGCAAGCCGGTCACCAGCAACTCGATTTCCGAGTGGGTCATCCGC
Organism: Coriobacteriia bacterium; assembly: GCA_034007245.1. GTDB lineage: Bacteria > Actinomycetota > Coriobacteriia > Anaerosomatales > Anaerosomataceae > Anaerosoma. The sequence continues at coordinate 1,788 of JAVERH010000066.1, forward strand.
GAAGGGCGTCCGTTGATATTCAATCCTTCGGGGGCCGACGCCGATGGGCATCAACTAGAGTCTTTCTCCGACGCGCATGCTGCCCTTTGTGTGCCGCTACAGACCGCCGATGGGCCGATCGGTTCGGTCACCATCGGGTCGCGCGACCCTGGCCGGCGTTTCACGAGTGACGACGTCCGGTTGCTTGCAACGATCGCCAACCATGTGACGATAGTCATCGGCAACATCGGTCTGTTCTCGAACGTCCAGGAGGCCTATCTGGCGACCGTTCGCGCGCTCGCGGCTGCGGTGGACGCCAAGGACCCGTATACGCGAGGTCACTCGGAGGGCGTCGCCAAGTACGCACTCGTGATCGGCGAGCAACTCCGTCTCTCGCAGGAGCAGATGACCGCGCTTGAGATGGCGGCATACCTGCACGACATCGGCAAGATCGGTATCAGCGAGGAGATATTGCTCAAGCCCGGCAAGCTGACCGATGCCGAGATGAGCCAGATGCGCCATCATCCGCTCATAGGCGCGAACATCCTGAAACCGGTCACGTTCCCCTGGCCGATCGCACCGGTTGTACGGCATCACCACGAGCACTACGACGGAAACGGTTATCCGGCGGGACTGAAGACCGATGAGATCCCGGTGCTTGCACGGGTGCTGACGGTGGCGGATGCATTCGAAGCTATGGTGGCGGATCGTCCGTATCGCCGTAGCCGATCGCATCAGGAGGCGATCCTCGAGCTGGAGCGCTGCGCGGGGACGCAGTTCGATCCGCGAATAGTCGAGGCGTTCGTCGTCGCGCTCGAGTCGCAAGAGGGCAGCCCGCAGGATATGGTGGACCATGAGGTGTTCATCGACAACGATGAGGCACAAGCTGTCTTCATCGCGATCGCTGATGGGCTGTTCTCGAACTTCCGCAGACTGGGTGGTCCCCGGCTTGCGAGTAACCTCGAACGCGAGATAAACGCTGATCTCACGGAGGGCAGCAGCTCGCTCACCTTTGAGGCAGGCAGGCTCGTGTTACGGTCGGACGCCGAGGTCCACGACGAGGAGTATGCCCGCCATCTGAAGGCAGCGCTTGGTATCGTGCGTGTGCGTATCGAGGAGGCATCGGGGACGGGGCTCGCCGAGCACTTTCTGAGTGAGGCGATCGAGGCGTTGCCCGAGCGGATGAGGGCGCACGCCGAGCGACTCGGATTCTCGCCAACAGTCTGAGAACAGCTGGCGGCGAAGGAGTCGCTTGTTGGTACACTGGCTACCACTCGCACGTGCGGTCGTTTGGACCGCCCGGGGTCTGGAAGGTTTGAATGGCCATCATCGTTCAGAAGTACGGCGGTACGTCGGTCGGTACGCCCGAGCGCATGCGGGCGGTCGCGCGTCGTATCGTCACGACCGCCGATGCAGGAAACAGTGTCGTGGCGGTCGTCTCCGCGATGGGTGACTTCACCGATGAACTGATCGAACTTGCGGTGCAGATCGACTCCGAGCCGCCCGAGCGCGAGATGGATATGCTGCTCGCGACCGGGGAGCAGGTCTCGATCGCCCTACTCGCTATGGCGATCCATGCTGCTGGCCGCCGGGCCATCTCGTTCACCGGCCCGCAGGTGGGTATCGTCACCGATCACGGTTATACGAAGGCGAAGATCCTTGAGCTGCGCGTGGATCGCCTACGCGCAGCGCTCGATGACGGCCAGATCGTGATCGTCGCGGGGTTTCAGGGAACGACGCCTGACGGCCAGATCACCACGCTCGGTCGCGGTGGATCCGACACCACCGCAGTCGCGCTTGCATCGGGCATCGGCGCAGATATGTGTGAGATATACACAGATGTCGAGGGTGTGTATACCGCCGACCCACGGGTGGTTCCGGATGCTCGTAAGATCGAGGAGATATCGTACGAGGCGATGCTGGAGCTGGCGGCAAGCGGCGCCGGTGTGCTGAATCTGCGCGCTGTCGAGTTTGCCCGGAACCACGGTGTCGTCATCGGCTGCCGTTCTAGTTTCACGGACAGCCCTGGGACCATTGTGAAGGAGGCGGACGATTTCATGGAGCAGGCGATCATCTCGGGAGTCACGTGCGACGCATCCGAGGCGAAGGTGACGATCCGCGACGTGCCCGATCGCCCCGGTGTTGCGGCGTCGGTGTTCACCCGCATGGCCGAGGGCAATGTCAACGTGGACATGATCATCCAGAACATCTCCGAGGCCGGAACGACCGACATGTCATTCACGGTACCGGAGATCGATCTTCCGCGGGCCCGTCGCATCGTCGATGCGGTCGTAGCGGAGCTTGGTGCCCGGGAGTGGGTCGTCGATGAGTCGATCGCCAAGATCTCACTTATCGGTGCCGGCATGAAGACGCACCCCGGCATCGCGGCACAGATGTTCCGCGCTCTTTCGGAGGCCGGGGTCAACATCGATCTTATCTCGACTTCGACGATCAGGGTGACCTGTGTGGTGGGTGGTGCCGATGCGGATACCGCAGTCCGGGCGCTTCACGCGAGCTTCGGGCTCGCAGATGACGAGATCACCATCGAGTCGGTGTCAGGCTGCGGAGGGGGGGACGAATAGTGAGCTGGGGCTATGACATGCCGGAGCGTCCGGTCGTCGCGGTAGCGGGAGCCACGGGTGCGGTCGGCCGTGAGATGCTGGCCGTTCTCGAACAGCGTGAGTTTCCGGCGTCTCGTGTGATCGCGCTCGCGTCCCACCGATCTGCGGGCACGCGAGTGCCGTTCGCTGGAGGCGAGCTCGTTGTCGAAGAGATGACGGAGTCCGGTTTCCAGGGTGTTGATATCGCGCTCTTCTCGGCAGGCGCTGCGATCTCCCGCGAGATGCGCGAGGCTGTCACGGGTGCGGGATGCGTGATGATCGACAACTCCTCGGCGTTCCGGATGGACGAAGATGTGCCGCTCGTGGTCCCGGAGGTCAACGTACACGACCTTGAATGGCACAGTGGCGTGATCGCTAATCCGAACTGCTCGACGATTCAGATGGTCGTGGTGCTCGATGTCCTGCGGTCGCTGGCTCCCATCGCTCGCGTGGTGGCCTCCACCTATCAGGCGGCTTCGGGCGCGGGCCAGGCGGCGATGGACGAGCTCTACGATCAGACGGGCGACTTCCTGGCGGGTCGCAGCACAGTACCGTTGGCGTTCTCTCATCGGATCGCGTTCAACTGCATTCCGCAGATCGACGTGTTCCTCGAGGACGGCTCCACAAAAGAAGAGTGGAAGATGGTCGTCGAGACCAGGAAGATCCTCGGTGATCCGGACATCGGGGTCGCTGTGACGTGCATCCGTGTGCCGGTCTTGCGGTGTCACTCGGAGGCGCTTGCGATCGAGTTCGGATCGCCGATCTCGCTGCAGGCCGCCCGGGAGGCGCTCACCGAGGCGCAGGGAGTCACGGTGCTCGATGAGCCCGCTGATCGTCTCTATCCGATGCCAGCGCTACTCGAAGGCACAGACGATTGCTACGTCGGCCGGATCCGGCGTGATGACAGTGTCGAACACGGTCTGCAGCTGTGGATCGTCGCTGATCAACTGCGCAAAGGGGCAGCACTCAACACGGTCCAGATAGCAGAAGCGCTTCTGTCACGTTAGTATCGCTACAGACGCGCGCGCCTGGCGGGGCCGTGACATACTCCACCGATAGACGGGGGATGCCGAATGTCCGAGCACACCATATTGATCGTTGAAGACGATATCACTATCGCCCGCTTCGTCGAACTCGAGCTCGAGCATGCCGGGTTCGAGGTGCTGCGGGCGGGCGATGGCGCTACCGCCATCGAGCTGGTCACAGAGCACCCCATAGACCTTGTTCTGCTCGACCTCATGTTGCCGGGGATCGATGGCCTCGATGTGGCGAGGTTCATCCGCAAGCGCGGTCTCGAGATGCCGATCCTGATGCTCACTGCTCGTGCCGAGACGCACGATGTCGTCTCCGGATTCGAAGCAGGTGCTGATGACTATCTGCGTAAGCCGTTCGAGATCCCCGAGCTTCTCTCGCGGGTCCGTGCACTGCTCAAACGTTCGACGGCTTCAGTCGCTCCGAGTGTGACCGAGGCTTCGGGTATCGCGATCGACCCCGAACGCCGCCTTGCCACGTGCCAGGGAGAGCCGCTCGACCTCACGGCCAAAGAGTTCGATCTACTGTTCTTCCTTGTGGCTAATGCCGGTCGTGTGATCTCTCGCGATGAGATCCTCGAGGCGGTCTGGGGCGCTCAGCGCTCGACCGACTCCAACGTGATCGAGGTGTTCGTCTGCCATTTGCGCAATAAGATCGGGGATAACGATAACCGCATCATTCAGACCATTCGCGGGGTCGGGTACTTCTTCGCAAGGGGCTGAGTCTGAGTGCGGCTTTCATCGATCCGGGCGCGAGTAGGCATCGTTTCTGCCGTTTTTGCCTTTACGCTCGTAGGGAGTGTGGCCGTCGGCACATACGTGCTCGTGGCCAACGGCATGCGATCGGCTGCGGCAGAGACTGCGGATCGTCTCACCGGAGCTGCCGAGCACGCCATGACGTACGCCGTTCGTACCGCCGAGGACACTGTCAGGGCGCAGGGACTCGAGGGCTTGCAAGCGCAGAAGGCTATCGCCGAGCGAGTCGCGGGGGCGCCGCCTGCGCCGTTCTCTGAGGGGCTTGCATATGAGGGCTCCTTTGCGCTGTACGTCGTCGACACTCCGGGTGATCCACCTCGGCTAGCCTGGGAGATCGGTGATCCTCTGACTGTCGATCCCGAGCTTCGGGGGGAGGCGTTTCGCACCGGGGAAGCACAGCATCTTGAGCCGGATGTCCAGCCGCTTATCGTGGGTATGTTCGTGAAGGCTGATCTCGGCCAGTACACGACGTACCTGCCGGTCCAGGTCCCCGGTTTCAGCGCTGCAGTCCTCGATGTGTCCTACCCTCCACGTTCCCAGGAAGTGATCCTCGACGCGACCCGCCTCCCCATGTATGCACTCGGCGTGGTCGCGCTGCTGGGCTCGCTCCTGGCTGCAGCCGGGACGACACACTGGGCGATGTCGCTCATCGAGAACCTGAAGCGCACGGCAGACTTGGTCGATGTGGGCATGCTCGATATCAGACTTCCCGAAGATGGAGTGAATGAGGTCACCGACCTTGCGCGGTCTCTCAACAGGCTTATCGATAACCTCCAACGTCGAAACGAAGCTCAGGCGCGCTTCATCGCAGATGCATCGCATGAGCTTGCGACTCCTGTGGCGGGTATCAGGGGATATGTGAACATCTTGCGTGCCTGGGGTGCAGAGGATCCTGCGTTGCGCGAGGAGGCGGTAGGCGCGATCGACCGTGAGTCGCGGCGGATGGCCAGGCTTTGCAGCGACCTTCTGTCCCTCATCCGCAGTGAAGAGCAGATCGAATATCGCCAGACGAGGTACGACGTCAATGCGGTATGTCGTGAGGTGCTCGCCAACGCGGCGACCAGGTACTTGGAGAAGAGCCACGAATACACGGGTCCTGGTGAGGGGGCACTGTGGTTATACGGGGATCCGGATCGCATCGAGGAAGCGCTTGGGATCCTCGTCGATAACGCCTGCAAGTACACGCACGAAGGCGGGCAGGTCTCACTGAAGACGCGTCGCGCACGCGATCGGATCATCATCGAGGTCTCCGACACCGGTGTCGGTATCCCTGAAGAAGATGTTCCAAATGTCTTTGCCCGCTTCTACCGGAGCGATCTCTCACGTTCGCAGGAGACCGGTGGTTTCGGGCTGGGTCTGGCTATCGCGAAGCACATCGTGGATGTCAGTGGCGGAACGATCACCGTACTCAGTGATATCGGCCACGGCACGGTCTTCGAAGTCTCGCTGCCGCGCCAGCGGGGCAAGTGATGGCAGGACTATCCCGAACGCATCATATAGCTCAGGCCGGTGTCGTAGCTGCCGTATATGCTGCATTCACGCTCGTGGTGATACAGACACCGTTGGGCTACGGACCCGTACAGCTGCGGCTTTCCGAGGCGCTGGTAGTGGTTGCATGCCTTACGCCAGCAGCCGTGCCAGGGCTATGGGCGGGGACACTTCTTGCAAACGCGTGGATGCTCTCCAGCATGGGTGTCCTCGGTCTGCTCGACGTCGTGTTCGGCTCGCTTGCCACGTTGCTCGGGGCGATGTGGACCTGGCGGTATCGGCGGCGGCCGACGCTCGCGCTAGCCGGACCCGTTATCAGTAATGCGCTTATCGTACCGGCGTATCTGCCGGTGATGCTCGCGGGCGTGGTGGGGGTAGACTTCTACCGGTTCGAGGTTTTAGGGCTCGACGCCTCTGGCACGTGGCTGGCGATGTACTTGTTCGGTGTGGTGGCGGTGGGGCTTGGGGAGGCTATCGTCGTGTACGGTCTGGGTCTGCCGTTGCTCGTCGCGCTCAGGCGGCTTGGCGCTGCATCCCGCTTCGGCACGGATGGATAAGGGGGGTACGATGCCTGAGATCGATGGCATGCTGTCCTGGCCGCTGATAGAGCAGCGTAAGGACGACTGTGCGGAGTGTTGGTGCTGCGTCCGCTGCTGTCCAGTTCGGGCCATAAGGATCACCGGTGGTCGTTCTGAGATCGTCCAGGAGAAGTGTATCGGTTGTGGCCAGTGCGTCAGCGAGTGTAGCCGTGAAGGGTTCGTTGTCCGGGACGATACGCACGCAGTGCGTGCGCTGTTCAGGTCTCATAGGCCGGTCGTAGCGCTGCTTGCAAGCGAGTTCATCGCCGCGCTCTATCCGATGACGGTCTCACAGGTGGAGCGTTCGCTCGAGTCGATCGGCTTCTCGTCGGTCGAGACGACGTTGCTCGGCGAGGAGCTTGTGGCCTCGGCATACGAGAAGATCCATGCCCGATCTGAGAGTGCGATGAGTATCCGTTCCACGTGTCCGGTCGTCGTCGACTACATCTGTAAGTTCCACCCGGCGTTCGTTCCGGCGCTCGCACCGCTCGTGCCACCGTATCTTGCGCAGGCGCGCCTCATCCGTAGCATGTACCCTTCCGACATCGCTATCGTCTACGTCAGCCCGTGTTATGCCCGCAAAGACGAGATCCGCGATCCCGAGTTCGCCGGGGCGATCGACGTGGCTATCGACTTCACCGAGCTGAAGCGCATGATCGTCGAAGGGCGTTCGCGCGTGACCGGCAACTCTTCGGCAACACCAGCGCCGAGCAGACCGACCGCGCTCAAGGAGATATCGCTCACAGACGGGTTTCCTCGCCACACCCTTGCCTCGCACGATCTCACCGACTGCACGGTCAGCACCGTCCGGGGCATAGAGGACATCGATCGCCTGCTTACCGCGATCGAGGCGGGTGAGACCGCACCACAGGTGATAGATATGCTCAACTGTGAGGGTTGCATCGACGGACCGACCGTCAACCCCGGACTCTCGCTCTTCGCAAAGCGCAATGTCGAGTCTGCAGCACGGCGGACGCCGGGAACCACGCGCGTGAGCACTCGCTCAATGCTCAGTATGCTTCCGAGCATCGATCTCGTGCGTTCCTTTGTGCCCCGGCCGGTCTCTATCCCGCCGATCGACGCACAGACGATAGACAGGACGCTTGCCGAAGGTGAGATCACGCGGGAGACTGCTCTGGACTGCGGGGCGTGCGGTTGGCCGACGTGTGTCGAGCATGCAGTCGCCGTGCACAACGCAGAGTCGACGTGGGATCTCTGCTTACCCCTCCAGCGCCGACGTCTAGCCGAGGATCGTGCACAGATAGAGAACTCCCAGACGCTCGATGGGCTCACGGGAGTATGGAACCGTCGCATCTTTGGTGACAGGCTGGCGATCGAGCTTGCGCGTGTCGCGCGCTACGGGACTCCGCTATGTCTCGTGCTCTTGGATCTTGATGCGTTCGGAGAGGTCAACGGCGCCCTGGGGCGTGACGGCGGCGATCGCGTGCTGGCGGAGGTGGCCCGGCGGATCGGAGCGAACCTGCGCACGACCGACGTTCTGGGCCGGTGGACCGGAGACCGATTCGTGGTAGCACTGCCCGGTGTCAACAAGACCGAGGCGTTCGTCGTAGCAGAGAAGCTTCGTGAGGCGATCTGCGCCGTGTTCACCATCACGGGCGAGGGTGGGTATACACAGGACGTAGCCGTGACCGCATCGATCGGAGTCGCGTCAGCGACCCTGACGACCGATGTTCTCGAGCTTTTCGAAGTCGCCGACGCGGCACTTCTGGAAGCGCTGCGCGCCGGTGGGGATACAGTGAGACTGGCGCGGGGCTAGGGAGGGGCGATGGTACGCGATGCGCTGCTCTGGGAGCCTGCGGGAGAACGTGTGCACTGTCTGCTCTGTCCCAACGACTGCCGTATTGCGGTAGGAGGTCGCGGCACCTGTGGTGTTCGCGAGAATCGCGCAGGTCGTCTTGTCGCGCTGACCTACGGGCAGGTCTCCTCGGTCGCGGTCGACCCGATCGAGAAGAAGCCGGTCTTTCACTATCGCCCGGGAACGCTCGTCTTCTCGCTTGGCAGCGTCGGTTGTTCGATGCGGTGCGGGCACTGTCAGAACTGGCAGATCAGTCGCGCTGCTCCAGGCGAGGGCGCGCTGAAGGCACTCGACCCTTCTGCAGTACCCGAACTAGCACTCCAGCACGGATGTGCCGGTGTGGCGTTCACGTACAACGAGCCGGTGATCTGGATCGAGTACGTGGTTGACGTGGCCAGGGCAGCCAGGGCAGCCGGACTCTATACGGTGATGGTCACCAACGGCTACGTGACGGAGGCGGGACTCGATCTCTTAGGTCCTCTTATCGATGTCTGGCGCGTCGATGTGAAGGGCTTTGACGATGCCATATATCGGTCACTGTGTAAGGTCCGCTCGGTGGCGCCTGTGCTGGCCGGTGCCGTCAGGGCGAAAGAACAGTGGGGGATGCACGTCGAGGTCGTGACCAACGTCATCCCGACCATCAACGATGGAGATGAGACGATGCGTGGCATCGCCGAATGGGTGGCCCGTGCACTCGGCCCTGATACACCGTGGCATGTCACACGCTTCTTCCCGTATCTCGAGCTATCGCACCTGCCATCCACCCCCATCCTCACGCTCGAACACGCACGGGAGATCGGTCGCGAGGCGGGGTTGCGCC
>JAVERH010000067.1:0-10756 GCA_034007245.1 Coriobacteriia bacterium
TCACGGGCGGCGACTCCCCTGCCGAGTTGCAGGCGGTCGTTCGGGACATCGTGACCCCGGCACTCGAGTCGGTCGACGGCGTGGGTGAGGTCACGAGTAGCGCCGATACTGCCGAGAGCCTCAACCTCACGTTCAAAGCCGACGTCCTCAAGGACAGGGGGCTCACCGAGGCCGACGTCATCGGGCAGCTCCAGGCGGCGAACCTATCGTTCCCCATCGGCTCGGTCGAGATCGAGTCGATCGATAACCCCATCCGCGTAAGCGGCAGCGTGGCCACTATCGAAGACATCGAGAACCTCCAGATCGTCATCTACCCCAACGCCAATGCGATATACGCTGACGCCTTCCAGCAGATGGGCGAAGGTATGGGCGCCCTCGGCAGCGCCGTCGGAGAGATCGGTGGTGCCGTAGGCGAGATCGGCGGCGCCGTGGGCGAACTTGGTGGCGCCGTAGGCGAACTCGGCACTGGCATGGGTGACATGGCCGAAGGCCTCGGCATGCAGACAGGACTCGTGGCTGCGCTGCAGGATGTGCAGGTACAGTTGCTCGACGCCAAGATCCAGCTCGCCGATGCAAAGTCGGTGATGGGTGACTTGGAAGCCGCAGGCGACACAAGCTCTCCCGAGTACCTGGCTGCCGCCGGCGCCGCCAGCGCGCTCGAGACCCAGGCCATCCCCGGTCTCACTACCGCAGCAGATGGCCTCAAGGCGCAGCTCACAGCGTTGCAGGAGACTGCAGCCACCGCCTCGGCGACCCCGGCGGTAACGCCCTCGGTGAGTGGTGCACCTACCCCGCCTACGGCATCCGCGTCACCCACGATGGATACAGAGATGGCCGAGCCCACCATCGAGTTGGTATCGCTGGGTGAGCTGGCGGACATCACCTATGACGACGGCTCGAGCGGCTCGTACAGCCGCATCGACGGCAAGGATGCAGTGCTCTTCAATATCGTGAAGACGCAGGACGCCAACACCGTCGATACCTCGCAGGGTGTACGCGACGCGTTCGATGCGCTGAAAGACGAACTGCCCGCCAACACCGAGATCACCTACACATACGACGGTGCGCCGATCATCGAGGACTCGATCGCCAACATGGTCCGAGAGGGAATCCTTGGCGCCCTGTTCGCATTCATCGTGATCCTCATCTTCCTTCGCAACTGGCGCTCGACCATCATCTCCGCCATCTCGATCCCGCTCTCGGTGATCGTCGCGCTACTCGCCATGAAGGCGCTCGGCGTGACAATGAATATCATGACCCTGGGTGGCCTGACGGTGGCGATCGGCCGCGTGGTGGACGACTCGATCGTGGTCATAGAGAACATCTTCAACCACATCCAGGCAGGTGCAGAGCGCACGCCCGAGATGGTACGCGCGGCCACAGCAGAAGTGTCCGGTGCGATCACCTCATCGACGATCACCACGATGGCCGTCTTCGCCCCGATGGCGCTCATCGAAGGCATCGTGGGCAAGATCTTCACCCCGTTCGCACTCACGGTAGCGGTCGCGTTGGCGGCCTCGCTACTCGTCTCCGTCGCCGTTGTGCCACTGCTCGCCAAGTGGTCGCTACTGGGTGCAAAAGTGCACACACGCGACGAAAGCACCACACGCACAGGCGCCATGTATCGTCGCTCGCTCGAGTGGGCGCTCGATCACAGAGGTATCGTCATGGGAGCCGCAGCCGTGCTGTTCGCCGGCTCGCTGGCACTGATCCCGGTCATCGGCACCGGCTTCATGAGCTCCATGTCTGAGCCGTACATCCAGATCGACGTCGAGTATCCGGCAGGATACGCCACCGAAGATGTGGACGCCGCACTCAAGACAGTGGAAGAGGGCCTCATCGACGACGAGGACGTCCTCTTCTCCACGACCTCGGTCAGCAGCTCGGGTGACTTCAACATGCTCGGCGGCGGAGCGATCAGCGGCAATCAAGGCAGCGTGTTCGTGGCCTTCGACCCCGAAGTGGACATGGATGAAGCGGGCACGCGAATGCACGCGCTCGCCGACCCGCTCATGAACACCGGCGCAGATGTGCAGATCGGCGAAATCTCGTCGATGGGTGCCTCGACCAGCTCCGTGGATCTGATCATCACCGGTCCGAACATGGAGGCCATCGGTACGGCCGTGACACAGATCGAAGACGCGATCGCCGATGTCGACGGCCTACAGAACATCTCGAGCAACCTGAGCGCGACACGCCCGCAGATCACGATCGATGTCGACCAGGCGGCAGCGGCTGACGTCGGCCTCAACGCAGGCATGGTGGCGGGCATGCTGCGTGGCTACGTGGCTGAACAAAGCGCGGGCTTCATCGAGCTCGAAGGACGCGATACCGAAATCCGATACATCACGCAGCTCGGCGAGGTCTCCTCCGCCGAGACGGTCGCTGACCACACCCTGACGACGCCGACCGGCAAGACGGTACGCATCGGCGACATCGCTGAGGTTGCCTCGATCGAGACACCGGAGTCGGTACTCACCCGCGATACGCATGAGTATGCGTCGGTCACCGCGGCGGTCACGGTCCGCGACACCAGCACCGTCATCAATGCGGTCGAAAGTGCCGTTGACGGACTCGATCTCCCGAAGGGTGTCGAGGTGGAGACCTCCGGCATCGCCAGCATGATGAACGAGAGCTTCCGGCAGCTCGCCATCGCTATGATCATCGCAATGGCAGCCGTCTATCTCGTCATGGTCCTGACCTTCGGTGAAGCCATCGCACCTCTCGCGATCATGTTCTCGCTCCCACTTGCCGTCATCGGCGGCATCGTCGGACTGTTCCTTACGAACCAGCCGCTCGATATGCCCGCCATGATCGGCGCACTCATGCTCGTCGGCCTGGTCACGACCAACGCCATCATGTTCATCGAGCGCGTGAACCAGAGGCTCGCCGATGGCATGTCGCGTCGCGAGGCCCTGCTCGACGCAGGCGTCAACCGCATGCGACCGATCCTCATGACCGCCCTCACCACGATCACCGCACTGATCCCGATGGCTGCTGGTATAGGTGGCGGCGTGATGTCATCGCAGTCGCTCGCGATCATCGTAGTCGGCGGCCTCACGACCTCCACCGCCCTCACGCTCATCGTAGTGCCGGTCATCTACGACCTGCTCGAGGGCCTGAAAGAGCGCATCCTGTACCGTACGTCGCCGACGTCGCCGGCCCTCACCACCTCGCCGAAGGCCTAAGCAGAGATACGGCAGGGCATACCGGAGTCGCCTCCGGTATGCCCTGGTTTAGTGCGATGTGTTTGTCGCGCTAGAGCTCCACGGCCAACTCTGCCAACGCTGGCGGCAGGTTGCCAGGCATATCGCACTTCGGCGGATTGACGACCGGCTGGCCGTTCTCCACCTCTATCACCTGAGCGCCCGCTTCCGATAGCAGGAACTCGATGAAGTCCTCTGCGATATCGGCGCTCGGCGCCTCTTTTAGGATGGTGAGGCCATAGACCACGGCAGCACCAGGCGTGCTCTTGTAGCCCTCTTCGGACTTCAGGTCCACAGTCGCCTGCGCGTAGAAGTCCTTGAACGTGAGACCGGAATCGCCGATATCGCCGACACCGGAGAGGTTCACGGCTTCATCCAGCGGGATGTAGTCCAGGCCATGCTGTACGGCGACCGACTGGTACTCGAAGGCATAGTCAAGATCGCCGCTCTCAAGCAGGGATACCAGATCGACCGACTTGGCCCTTACGATCTCGTTGCCCTGATTGGTTCTGCCCCTGTCCTCGTTGCTGCCAGGAATGGCGACATCATAGAGATTCTTCGCATTCTCATCGGGGGTCAAACCAAACGTCTCGGCCTGATCGTAGTAGTACTGCTGGGCAAGCTGGAAGACCATGAGCGACCGATACCCACACGGATCGGCATCAGGATCACTATGCCCCCAGGACACGTCTTCGTTCACCAATACGTCGTACCATGCACGGTCACCGTTTTCGATATCCTCGGCGAACGGCGCATCCGGCCTGTAGCAAAGCACCATGGTGTTCCGCGCGAAGATCATGGTCCAGTCCGCGTACCCACCCTCGTACATGCGGTCCGGGATCAACGCATAGTCTGCGGAAGCGATGATATCCGGCGGATCCTCTCCGGCGTCCTGTTCGGTTATCCCGGTACTGATCATCGTGGCGCTACCACCCGACTCGCGGACGATATCCACACCCGGGTTCTCTGCCTCGTAGAGCGCTTCCAGCTGCTCGAAGGGGACAGCCAGGCTACCGGCATGGTAGATCGTCAGCGTCCCGGACAACTCTTCCTCTTCGACCTCGGTGACGGTCTCCTTTTCCTGCGGTTCGACGGGTTCTTCTTCTTGTGCGCAACCCGTCACCCCGAGAGCCATCAACAGGGTCATCATCAACCCGACCGCGATCAGCCGGACGTTGAGTCTCGTACTACTCATCAGCTCACCTCTACTCTTCTGTGTCTGTGAAGACGTGCAGTGCGGAAGCCTTGAACGACACCCAGGCGCTCATCCCCTTCCTTAGATCCAGCTCCTCCTGAGCCTGACGGGTGATCACGCACACGAAGTCCGGAGGAACGCTGATAGTCACGTGCAAGATCGAACCTCTGTCCAGAACCCTGGTGATCTGCCCCTGGAACACATTCCGTGTTGTAGAGGGCAACGGTTCTGGGGAGAGGACGATATCCTCTGGGCGCAGCGCCACGTGCACCGGACCCTCGGCGCCACTCGCTGCGATGAGCTCGATGCCGCCGACGTCGACGGACACCAGTCTGTCCTCTGTCACACGCGCCTGACCGGAGAACACGTTCCGGGTCAGAGAGAAGTCGGCGATGAACATGGAGTCCGGACGCTGCAGTATGTCCTCGGGAGTCCCGACCTGGGCGATCCGCCCATTGTTCAACACGGCCACCCGCTCTCCCAGGGCTTCAGCCTCACTGAAGTCGTGTGTGACATGGATGATCGTTATGTCGAGTTGGCGATGCAGCTCTGCCAGGTCAGCCTGCATACGTTCGGTGGTGCTCGGATCGAGGGCACTCAGCGGCTCGTCGAGCAGGAGCACTTTGGGGCGCGTCACGAGCGCCCGGGCCAGAGCCACCTTCTGCTTTTCGCCACCGCTCAGAGTCGTCGGTGACCTGTGAACCAGATGCTCGATCCTGAGCAGGGACACGATCTCATCGACGCGAGACTCGATCTCCCCCCTGGGGCACTTCATCGCCCGGAGGCCATACGCGATGTTCTTTGCCACCGACATGTGAGGGAAAAGCACCTGGTCCTGATAGACGATACCGATGCCACGTTTCTCTGGCTTGAACCGGGTGATGTCGACGCCACCGACCGACACACTGCCTTCCAGCATGGGATGTAAACCCGCGATCGCCTCCAGCAGGATCGTCTTACCTGCCCCTGTGGGGCCAAGCAGGATGAAGTACTCTCCAGCCCCGACATCAAGATCGATGTCCTGCAAAACGAACTCGCCAAGGTCGACCTTGAGGTTCCGGAGAGAGATCATGACCGCGCCTCCCTCGTTGCCAGCGTCCTCAGCCCGACGAAGATGATCAGCGAGATAAGGATGACGATGACGGCAACGGGACGGGCAGCGTCCAGGCCGTGGTTCTGGAAGCGATACCACACCAGTACGGGAGCTACCATCGGATGCTCACCCAGAAATGGAGAGTGATACGCGATGATGACGATCGCGCCGAACTCACTTATCGCCCGAGCCCACATCATGATCGATCCCGAGATGATACTCCGCCAGGCGAGTGGCAACGATATCTGCACAAAGGTCCGCCACGGTGAGGCCCCCAGTGTGCGCGAGACCTTCTCCAGACGTACATCCACGGCCTTGAACCCGTCTCGTGCAGAGTCGATGAAAAAGGGGATGCTTACGAACATCATCGCGATGATCACACCGGCGATCGTATCGTGGAAGGTGATGCCGATCCGCCCGAAAAGCTTCCCGAAGGGCTGGATCTTCCCGAACATGAAGAGCAGGGCAATCCCGCCCGCCGAGTGCGGGATCACGATGGGTAGCTCCACCAGAGCCTCGACGAAACGCTTGCCCCTAAACTCATGTCGTGCAAGAAGATATGCCAGCGGCAGGCCGAAGACGATACCAAGCAAAACCGCAAGGAAACCGGACCACAGCGTCAACATGATCGAGTAGTACACGTCATCTTCCAGGAGCGTCTCCCATAGTATCGCTGGCGTTGTCGACAGACACATCCTGATGATCGGCGCGAAGATGAACGTGAGCATGACCGCAGCGAGTGCGAGAAAGACGAGAGTCAACGCATCCGGCCTGATCGGTTTTCGAAGCCTACGCACGATTAGTAATTCCCTCCCCGGGGCGCCACGACATCGCTGCACCCGCCTGCTTCACACAACGGTCTTTGCCAGTCGGTTACACGGCCTCTTCCCCGTGTCGTGCCGGACGCTTTATCCGCCGGATGACGTAGCAACCGGGGTGATGCACTGGTGAGTATAGCCTAAGGCAAGACTTACCGTAGTCAACAGGGACTACCGACTATGCAGAAAGGCCACCAGCGATGATGACCTTTCGTCACATCATGCTTTGATTCGATGACTTTGGAGCAGGGTAATATCGCCCCAAGACATCAGAATCCCACAGCCTCGCATGCGGCACTGCAGAAGATGGGCTAGCGAGATAGCCCCTTCGGCCGTGTGCACGGGATGCGTTGTCAGGATGGGGGCCGCAGATGAAGTGCCAGACATGCGGCGCGGATGAACAGTCAGACGTATTCTGCACCATGTGTGGAGCGCGGTTAGCCCACCCGGGTACCGACTCCCAGCCGTTATCGCCCCCACCGCCTGGCACCGCATCAACACCTGACGCCTACCTTGCCCCCGGCCTTGCCTCTCCTCCTCCCCCCGGCCCGCACCCCCCAACACCCAAGTCGCGGAAAGGATGCCTCTGGGGCTGCCTGACAGCCATCCTTGTTCCGACCCTCTTCGCCGTAGGCGTGTTCGGCTGGCTAGGGTTCATGCCAGGCGTATCGCGTGTGATCGGCCCCAAACCACGTGACCTGGGAGTGGAAATGACCGTCCCTGCCGCCTATGAGTGCGCCGACGTCTTCTCAGTTCCGGACACGCGTTCGGACATCCTACAGATGCTTGAAGACCCCTCGGATTTCGAAAGCTTCGATGCAGAACTGACAAGCGAGCAGGCGAGCTCGCTACTCCTTCTCGGCCAGGACGGTATTCCCAACTGGCCACTAGATTTCGTGCAACTACGCTTCAATGAGGATGGGACCGCCGAGGCAAGCGGCGTTCTGGACTTCGAACAACTCACACCGTTCCTAGCCGCCAACCTCGGCATTCCGGAAGGCAGCGCCGCCGAGGCCGTCTCCCGCGTCATGCTCACCTCGAACGCCCCGTTCTACGTCAAGGGAACCGCAGGGGTACAGAACAACGCCGTGTCGATGTCGCTCTCGGATATCCAGATCGGACGACTCACCGTACCGGCTGGCTGGTACCAAGGAAGAGAGCAGGTCGGAGCCGACTACATCAGCAGTGCGTTGGACCGAGAGGGTTTTGCCGTTGAGAACATGGCGCTTGGAGCGGCCACTGTCTCTGCCACAGGGACCCGTCCTCTCAGTAGCCTGCGGCCGTGGCTCGATATCATCAGAGACGACCGTGTGGAGGGGGCCACGCCATGAGCAGCTCAACGACACGACGAGTCCTTCGCGCGGTACTCATCACGATCCTACTCAGCTCGACACTGATGCTGTACGGGTGTGACTCCTGGTTCAGTGAAGACATCTTCAGCTACCTGGAACGCACGCTCGACGAGTGGGCCGAGATGGGAGACGAGGAAGAAGAGGCAGTCACAGACGGCGACGTCGAGCTCGCTCTCACAATGCCCGTCGGGGCGAGCCCTACTGTGTTCACCACCGGTTGGGCATTCGGAGCGCGGGCGCAGATCACCAGCGAGAGCGGTGACATCCGGGACATCTCTCATCTGGTGGAGTGGAGCGGCTCGGCCAGCTTCAGCCCATCGCAGGGCGACTATACGCAGCCCACATTCAACGGCCCGGGGATGAACACGATCAAGATCTCGGTAGAGGTCGACGGCATGACGTACACACAGGAATTCGACGTCAACTGCGTGAATCCCGACGGCTACGCGTGCGTTGGTGACCAGTCCATGTGCCCAAGCTGCTCGCATGGGAATCCGTGTTGCCCCCATGCGACGATCGGCCCGATCACGACCGGCAGCCCCAACGTCTATATACGAGGCAGACCAGCGGCACGAGTGGGCGACACAGGAGTCGCGGCGGCATGCTGCGGCCCCAACACGTTCGAGATCACAAGCGGTGACAGCTCGGTGTTGATCAACGGCAGACCTGCGGCCACGATCGGCAGTACTACGCAACACTGTGGTGGCGTCGGCTCCATCGTCGGAGGCAGCTAACCGCGATTGCAACGGTTCGCACGACGAATACCTGGCGAAGCCGACCGCAGCCTCTGTCGAGTTCCTCGATGTCAGTTGCACTCCCGGCGTCGACTAGATCGGGGGACTCCCTGGCCAGCTGCTCGACAGGGACCGACCGCCATATCGGTCCCAGATCGCAGACCGCACTCGCGATGGATATCGCTGTAGCTCTCTGCCGCTAGAACAGCAACATGACCTGGTCGCGCACAGACTGTGAGACAGCGCTGAGACCGCCCAGGAACGTCACGTCCCTTACCGCGTTCTTGTTCGCAGTAAGCACATCGGATGTGGCTGTCGGCAGCGAGCTGGTACGCGTAAGCAGCATCGCAGAGCCTGCTCTGCCCTGAGCGGGTCCACCACACAGCGCATCCGCGAATCCGTCACCGTTGGCCAGAGCGACACTGCTCCACGACAGACCCGCGTTGCCAACTCCGTAGTCAGCCACCTTCGCTGCCGTCTCGTAGCGGTCCGCACCGTCGATACGGACGGCCGTGAGCCCAACGGACAGGAGCGTGACCGAGGTGCCCGCTGGCATTGCAGCCACTCCGCCGAGCACGATCACCTTGGTGACTCCAGCGGCCTTCATGGCAGCCACAGTGGTCGATGAGAGGGCAGGCTGAGAGGCCAGGTAGACCGGCCAGCCTTTTGCGGCCGCGAGCGGAGACGCTGCAAGCGCATCGGCAAAGTTGGAACCGGTCGCCACGAACGCCGTGCCGTCGTAGGAAGTCTGGAGCGCAACGACGCGTGCAGCGATACGCTCCGCAGTCTCGTAGCGGGTAGCACCGCCGATGCGATGCACGTTGTCTGCGCCAAGCATCACGTCCAGCTGTGCGCACACATCTGCGCAAAGCGCCTGTTCTCCTCCGAGCACATAGACCTCGGTGGCGCCGAGACGAGTGATCTCGGCCGCGACATCAGCGAGCAGCGCGCCGCTCTTTGTCAGGAGCACGGGGGCGTCGAGCACGCCGGCGAGCGCCGATCCGCCGAGCGCGTCCGGCCAACTCTCGCCGGTGGCGATGACAACCGCGTCCGCTCCTTCGGGAAACGAGCGTTTAGAGGTCTCGATCGCGGTCCCGTAGCGATTCGTGCCGGCCACGCCCTGACTCTCCACGTCGAGGTCGAGCGTGACCGTAACGCTCGCTGTCGCAGACGCGTTGCCCGCCATGTCGAACGCGGTGTAGGTGATGGTGGTATCGCCCTTCTCGGTGAGCGCGATGCTCGTGGAGGCTCCCGGGGCAGAAGCGGTCGTCGTGGCTGAAGGCGCCGTGACCCGGGTCTCGATGTGCTCGATGCCTGATATGGCATCTGCAGCGGTGATCGTGACGGTCACCTCACTCGATTGCACGCCTGCAGGCGCGTCATCTGAGGCGGTGGGCGCAGTCGTATCGATCATGAACTCGTAGCTCTGTGTCTCGTACGCGCGGGTACCCGAAACGGAACGCACATGGAAATAGTGGGTCCCGTCAGAGACGCCGGAGAGCTGCGCGGCGGGGCTCCATCCGTCGATAACGGCATCCGGGATCGTCGTAGGCGAGTCCGAGACCTCCCACGAGTATCCGAGGCCGGTCGAGATGATCTGCAGACCGGAAGCATGGTCGGCCACATACGCGGTGGTGCCTGAGACGGCGACACTGCGGGCCTGGCCCGGCGTGTCGTAGGTGCCCGCCAGCGTTGGCGCTGTCGGGTCCGAGACATCGATGATCTGCAGACCGAAAAGGAAATCGGCCACATACACGGTGGTGCCCGAGACGGCGACACCGAAGGCCCAGCCCGGCGTGTCGCAGGTACCTCTCAGAGTGGGCGCTGTCGAGTCCGAGACATCGATGATCTGCAGGCCGGAAGCATTGTCGGCCACGTACGCCGTGGTGCCCGAGACGGCCACGCTTTCGGCACCGCCCGGCGTGTCATAGGCACCGAGCCACAAAGGTGCTGTCGGGTTTGAGATGTCGATGATCTGCAGGCCGGAGTCCCCGTCGGCCACGTACGCAGTGGTGCCCGAGATGGCGACGCCGTAGGCACTGCAGGGCGTATCACAGGCGCCTGCAAGCGTCGGTGTGATCGGCGTGGTCGACACGTCGATCACTTGCAGGCCGAAGCCGTAGTCGCCCACGTACGCGGTCGTGCCCGAAATAGCGATACCGTAGGCGGAGCCGGGCGTATCGTACGTACCCAGCACAACGGGCGCTATCGGGATGGCCACGTCGATGACCTGGAGGCCGCCATAGGAGTCGGCCACATACGCGGTCGTGCCCGAGATGGCGACGTTGTTGGCCCAGCTCGGCGTGCTGCATGTGCCTAACACCGCAGGCGCCGTCGGGGTGGTCACGTCGATGATCT
>JAVERH010000071.1:0-10520 GCA_034007245.1 Coriobacteriia bacterium
GACACGTATGGCGGAATGGGCCGTCATGGCGGCGGCGCGTTCTCGGGCAAGGACTGCACGAAGGTCGATCGTTCGGGTGCCTATGCAGGACGTTGGGTCGCCAAGAACATTGTTGCGGCCGGCCTTGCGGAGCGGTGCGAGATCCAGCTTGCATATGCGATCGGCGTCGCGAGGCCGATGTCCATTCTGGTGGACACGTTCGGCACCGAGACGGTCCCGGTCGAGAGGATCGAGAAGGCGGTAGCCGAGGTCTTCGACCTGCGCCCCGGAGCTATCATCCGCGATCTGGATCTCCGGCGTCCGATCTATCGCAAGACAGCGGCGTACGGTCACTTCGGTCGTGACGATGCTGACTTCACGTGGGAGCGTCTCGATCGGGTGGATGCCCTGCTTGCTGCAGTCGAGTAGCCGCTTCAACCTGTCTGATACGAAGGCCGCCGGCGACGATGTCGGTGGCCTTCGTTATGCTGAGCAGTATGGAGAGTCCTGTGACCATTGCAAACGTCGTGATCGATGTACCGGCCCGGGCGTTGAGCGAGCCGTTCGACTACGCGATCCCTGCCGAGCTGGAGGACCGTGTGCGCATCGGCGTGCCGGTGGCGGTACCGTTCGGGCCCCGACGCATCGTGGGTTACGTGGTGGGTATCGGTGATGAGAGTACCTACAAGGGTGTGCTGCGCCCATTGGACGGTGTCCTCGGGACAGCACTTTTCGATGAGCACGCGCTGGAGCTTGCCCGGTGGATCGCAAGGGAGTACGTAGCACCGCTGTCTGAGGCGCTCAGGCTGTTCCTGCCGCCCGGGGGTGCTCCGCGGGTAGTGCGGACACCCGAGGGCGAGTGGGTGTTGCATGGCCGCCAAACCGCTCCTGTGTCGCTGAAGATGGTGACACTGACGGACGGCACTGCTGACTACACTCCGAGAGCCAACGCCACCCTGCAAAAGGCGGTGCTCGACGCGCTTTCAGAGGGGCCGGTGACACTCCCCGAGCTCTCGGCAGAGATATCCGGAGCCGCCTCGGCTGTGAAGGCACTCGAGCGCGCCGGCGTGCTGATGGTGACCGAGTCGCGACGTTATCGCAGACCGACCACGGGTCGTTCCGTAGCGCCTCGGCATCGACATACGGCGCAGCAGGCGGCTGCTGTGGATCGCGTAGCCCATGCAGTCGAGTATGGCGGTACGGTGCTACTGGACGGGATCACCGGTTCGGGTAAGACGGAGGTGTATCTTGCGGCCATCGAGGCAGTCGTCGCCTCCGGGCGCGGCGCCATCGTGCTGGTGCCGGAGATATCGCTCACCCCGCAGACCGTGGGCCGGTTCCGGTCGCGCCTCGGGGATAACGTAGCAGTCATACACAGTCGACTGTCCGTCGGCGAACGATTCGACCAGTGGCAGCTTGCGCTGGAGGGGCGCGTCAGTGTGGTCGTGGGTGCTCGCTCGGCGCTGTTCGCTCCCGTTCGTGATCTTGCGCTTGTGGTGATCGACGAGGAGCACGAGCCGTCCTACAAACAGGCGCAGACGCCGCGCTACCATGCTCGCGATGTAGCGGAGCAGCTCATCTCTATACGCGGTGCAGCGCTGGTGCTGGGCACGGCGACCCCTTCGCTGGAGTCTCAGTACGCTGTGGAGACCGGGCGCTACGAGCGTGTGGTGCTGAGCGAGCGTGTTGGCGGGGGAGCGCCGCCACCGGTGGAGGTCGTCGATCTGGGGTCGGAGTTCGCCTCGGGTAACCGGTCCATCTTCTCGACGCGGCTGCGCGAGGAGCTCCAGGCGGTCATGGCGCGCGGGGAGAAGGCGGTGCTGTTCTTGAACCGCCGGGGCTTCGCGTCGTTCTTACTCTGCCGCGAATGCGGGTTCGTGCCAGAGTGCCCGTCGTGCAGCGTGTCGCTCACATACCACGAAGACGGTGGGCGACTGCAGTGTCATCACTGTGGCTACAGCGAGACGTCGCCGATCACCTGCCCGCGCTGCGATAGCCCGTACCTGCGCCGTTTCGGTGCGGGTACACAGCGTGCCGAGTCTGAGCTCGAGGCGATGCTTCCGGGCGTTCCTATCATCCGGATGGATGCAGACACCACGTCGCGCAAGGGGGGTCACGAGTCCGTGTTGACGCGCTTCGACTGCGAGGGGGCCGCGGTGCTTCTCGGTACGCAGATGATCGCCAAGGGACTCGACTTCCCTGATGTCACACTGGTCGGGGTCTTGAGTGCGGACAGCAGCATGCACATACCGGATTTCCGTGCGTCGGAGAGGACGTTCCAGCTCCTCGAGCAGGTTGCGGGACGAGCGGGCCGTGGACCAAAGGGAGGGACGGTCATCATCCAGACATATTGGCCGGACCATCCGGCGGTAGAAGCAGTGAGGCGCCGCGATCCATCGCTCGTCTACGGTCCCGAGCAGGATGACAGGCGCACACTAGGCTATCCACCGTACATGCGCCTTGCGAACATCGGGCTGAGTGGGTCCGACGCGCACGGCGTGCGGGACGCCGCCGAGCGCTTCGCTGACGCTCTCAGGACGCGGTGCCAGGATGGGTGGACGATCCTCGGTCCGTCACCCGCACCGATCGCACGTATCAAGGGTCGCTGGCGGTGGCATCTAGTGCTGAAGGCCCCCGCTGATGCGGATATCGCTTCGGCTCTTTCGGGTGTCGATGGGGAGGTACCGCCCACGGAGGGTGTGACTCGTGCGATCGATGTGGATCCTGCAGGCATGCTCTAACGGGGCGTGCGTGCACCTCTCCTGTGGTCGGCCCGTGTAGAATAGAGTGACGGCCTCTGTGGCCGACAATTGATAAGACTCGATGGCGTCTGTGAGCGCCATCCAGGCGGAAGGTCGCGACGATGGAAGTCCTGCACCACCCGAGTCCGGTACTCAAGAGGCATGCGCATGAGATCGACCCTGCCACAGATCAGGGCCTTCGTGAGCTTGTACGCGCCATGGCGGAGACGATGTATGCGGAGAGTGGCATCGGTTTGGCCGCGCCTCAGGTCGGCGTGGATAAGCGTGTTATCGTCTTCGATCTGGAAGATCGTCTTGCTGCGCTGTGCAACCCCGTCATCATGGAGTTCAGTGCTGAGACCGTCGTCGACGAAGAGGGGTGTCTCTCGGTACCGGGTGTGAATGTCCCGGTCGAGCGAAGCCGAAGTGTCGTCTGTGAGGGTCTCACTGTCGAAGGCAGTTCGGTGAGGATCGAAGCAGACGACCTCTTCGCGCGCGTCTTGCAGCATGAGATCGATCACCTGAACGGCATACTCATCCTGGATCGTGCTCCGATCGGGATGCGCAAGACGCTTATCAAGCAGTACAACGAGGCGAACAACCTCTGACCGGGCCAAGGAGCCACGCTGTGCGTATCGTGTTCATGGGCACTCCTGAGTTCGCCGTACCGACGCTTGTCGCACTTGCCGAGCACCACGATGTGGCGCTCGTGGTCACGCAGCCCGATCGTGCTTCGGGTCGTGGGTCCTGTGCGCGTCCGACACCGGTCAAGGAGGCGGCCCTTGAGCTTGGCCTGCCGGTCCTGCAGCCCGCCCGACTCGCGGCAGATGCGGTCGCAGCGATCGTGGCAGCTCGTCCGGATGTCATAGCGGTCGCTGCCTTTGGGATGCTGCTTCCAGCAGAGGTGCTCGATATCCCGCCGCTAGGATGCATCAACGTGCATGCCTCGCTGCTGCCTTACTATCGGGGCGCGGCTCCGATCCATCGAGCCATCCTCTCGGGAGACAGCGAGACCGGTGTGAGCATCATGCGTATGGAGGTTGGCCTGGATACCGGCCCGTATGCGCTCAGGCGAGCGGTACCGATCGATGACAGGTATGCGGAGGATATCGAGTCGACACTTGCGGATGTCGGCGCATCGGCGCTTCTTGAGGTGCTTGATGCAGTGGACACCGGTACGGTCGAGTGGATTGACCAGGACGACAGGGATGCTACATACGCCTCGAAGATATCCAAGGACGATGTGGCGCTTCGTCCAGAGCTGGAGATGGAGGAGGCGTACCGACGTGTACGTGCGGGATCGCGTCGTGCGCCCGCGCGCGCCTGTTTGGGCGATCGGGAGGTCACGGTGGTCCGGGCCGTACCCGTTGCGGCTGATGTCGCGCCGGGCTCGCTGTGCATGGTCGACGGTGTCCCGGTGCTCGGGCTTGTCGACGGCGGTTTGCGGATCGATGTCGTGCGCCCGTCGGGAAAGGCGGACATGGCCGGTGCCGATTGGGCACGCGGCGCCCGTCTGGATGCAGATGTCTGTTGGCGGTGCACCCGATGAACGTGGCACCTGCCCGGATGAGCGCGCTCGCTGTTCTCGCTCGCGTGCGTAAGGACGGCGCATTCAGTGGCGCGGCCCTTGCCTCTGAGCTTCGTACCGCCGCGTTGTCTGCCGGCGACGTCGCACTCGCGACACGCCTGGTGTACGGCGTGCTCGGTACGGAGGGCGTCTTGGATGAAGTCGTCGATCGGTATCTGCGCGGGGGTGCCGAGCCCAGAGTCCGTGATGTCCTCAGGCTCGCTGCATATGAGCTTCTGTACGGACGCGCGCCTGCTTATGCGGTAGTGGATCAGGCGGTCGTCGCCGCGCGGAGAGTGCGCCCGCAGGCCGCAGGGCTCGTGAACGCGGTCACGCGTCGCGTGGCCGAGGCAGCACCCGGCTTCCCGTGGGGTGACCCTGCCGACGACCGCGATGCACTCGCCCGGGTCAGTGCATGTCCGCGCTGGATCGTGGACGAGTATCTGGGGTCGCTTGGTGCCGAGGATGGCCGGGAGGCGTTGCTCGCGTGTGCCGATCCTGCCCCTTCGTACGTACGTCTCGATCCGTTCACCGCGCCGGTCGATGAGACACGGGCAGCACTTGAAGTGGCGTCACCTGTCCCGGTACCCCCCGATCCCGACTGCTACCGACTCGAGCGCCCTTCTGCGCTCTACAGCGGTACGAGTGATGTGGGATGGTTCTCCATGGATGCTGCTGCGCAGATGGCACCCGCGGTGTGCGCGCCCGGAGCCGAGACGTGTGTGCTCGATGCCGGAGCCGGTCGCGGGAACAAGACTCTGTGTCTGCAGTCACTCGCTGTCCGGAGCGGAGGCGCAGCCGCGATCACCGCTCTGGAGCTCCATCCCGGGAAAGCCGCGCGGTTACGGGAACGTCTCGATCGATCCGGCGTTCCAGGTGTCACGGTGGAGGTGGGCGACGTACTGGACGCTGCCCGGCACTGTGGCGAGCGGACCTTCGATGTGGCACTCCTTGATGCTCCGTGCACCGGGCTGGGCACCCTACGGCGGTATCCGGAGAAGCGGTGGCGTATAGAGCAGTCGGACGTCGGCCGGATGGGGGAGTTGCAAGGTCGACTTCTTGCGGGGATCGCTGAGACCGTTCGGTCCGGCGGTCGGGTGGTGTACTCTACTTGCAGTGTCGCGCGCGCGGAGAACGAACACGTCGTGCGCGATTTCCTGGCGGGTCCGTTCGGGCGGAGATTCGTGCTAGAACCGCTTGATGAACTCGTACCAGAGGCGTGGAGTATGTTCCTGACAGGTGATGGTACGTTCCAATCGCGGCCGACGATCGAGGGCCCGGACGGGCACTTCGTCGCCATGCTGCGCTGCGATAGGGCATAAGGGGTCGAGTCGAAGGAGGGGCTATGCAAAGCACTCGCATCGTCGAGATGCTGGAGGTCACTGAGGCGGCAGCACTTGCCGCTGGGCGCTGGATGGGTAAAGGCGATAGGCATGGGGCTGATAACGCCGCCGTGGAGGGCATGCGCTCAGCGTTCAATCACGTCGGTATCGACGGCACCATCGTGATCGGTGAGGGTGAGCGGGACGAGGCGCCTATGCTCTTCATCGGTGAGAAGGTCGGCTGCGGCGGTGAGCGTATCGACATCGCAGTGGATCCGCTCGAGGGCACGAACCTGACCGCAGACGGGCAGTCCAACTCGCTTGCGGTACTGGCGTTCGGTCCTGAAGGCTCGCTCCTGCACGCGCCTGATACGTACATGAACAAAGTCGCGGTCGGACCTGCTGCGGCAGATGCGGTCCATATCGATCTCAGTCCTACGGAGAACATCCGTAATGTCGCGAAGGCGCTCAAGCGACCGGTCGAGGACATCGTGGTCTGCATCCTGCAGCGGGAGCGACACAGGGACCTCATCGCCGAGGTGCGTGCCGCAGGAGCACGCATCCGTTTGATAACAGACGGTGATGTGTTCGGTGCTGTTGCTACAGCGATCGAGGGTACCGGTATCCATCTCTATCTCGGCACGGGCGCGGCACCCGAGGGTGTGCTGGCCTGTACAGCGATGAAGTGTCTGGGCGGCTGCTTCATGGGTCGCTTCGCATGGCGTAGCGAGGAGGAGAAGCAGCGGGCGGTGCAGATGGGAACCCCGCATATCGATGGCATCCTGGAGATGGACACGCTGGTCAACACCGATGAAGCAGCGTTCATCGCCACTGGTGTCACCGATGGCGAGCTGCTCCGGGGTGTGAAGTACTTCGGGAAGGGGTCACGGACGCACTCGATAACCATGCAGAGCAGTACCGGTACAGTGCGTTTCGTAGAGACAGTACATCGCACTGGAGCAGATAAGTTCTGGGTGCGGATGGACTAGTCGTCCGACGATGTCGAAGCCGCAGGGCAGGTAGCGCATGCGCTGTTTGCAGCGGACTGGCAGGAGTCCTTCCCGGTGGGGGAGGACTCTTCGCTTTTTGGGCGAGAGCGGGAGTCTGTATTGTAGAAGCCGGAGCCCTTGAAGGCGATGCCGACCGGAGTGAAGACGCGCTTCGCGGTCGCTGCGCAGACAGGGCAGGCTTCGTCGCTCCGATCGGTGATGGTACGGACCACTTCGAACACGTGGCCGCATGAGGGGCAGCGGTAGTCGTAAGCAGGCATATTCGCTCCATCCGACGGTTCAGACACGAGCCAGCACGATACCTGGCGACGATCGGTCCCGCAAGAGCGGCAAGGGTGTTGCTATACTTCGCTGCGTGGAAGAGACAGCGTATACACGACGTTCACTGATACCACGGAGCGCGATCGTAGCCGCTGTCGTGGTACTCATTCTCGTCGCCGGAGCCATCGGTGCGAGTATCTGGGTGTACCGTTCGCAGCTCGTGGTCGTCCCCGACCTGACTGCGACTCCCATCGAGGAAGCGCGCACCACTCTTGACGGTGTCGGGTTGATGAGTGTCGTGGAGGGAAGCAGGGTCTCGGCCGACGTGGCAGTAGGGGGGATCCTGGCGCAGGAGCCAGCTCCGGGTACCAGCGTCCCATCAGGCACCGAGATATCCCTTGTCGTCTCCGCGGGAAGTCAGACGGTGCGTGTTCCGGATCTCGTAGGCGTGCCTGTCGATGAAGCGCGTAGTGCGCTCGATGATGCCGGATTCAGGGTGAGTGAGCGGATCGGTTCTAGTGAGGAGAGTCGTGCCGTGATCCTCGAGATGTATCCCGCCCCCGGCACGCTTGTGAACCTGGGCGATACCGTTCGCATCACTGTACCCGGCCAGTCGGGCGAGCCTGAGGTGCTTCTGCCCTTCGAGATGTCTGGTGTCTCGGTGCTGGTGGATCCTGCGCCCTCTTCGGGCGGTGCGAGTGATCCGGCGCTGGAGGTTGCGCGGCGGCTCGTGTCGCTGCTCGAGGCGTCAGGTGCCGAGGCGAGGCTCACACGGACGTCCGGTGACGCCGATGCCACCCGTGGGGCACGTGTAGCGGCTTCACGGGAGTCGACGGCGGCCGTGTTCATCGGCTTCGATATCTCATCGGGGGCAGGTTCCGGTATCAGCGTGCTCTATCCGGGTATACCTTCCGCCGAGACGACCTCTAGCGACGCCGCTACTCTTGCGAAGTCGATCACATCGGCCATACGGCTGCCCGGCGGTCGTGTGAACCCGATGGCGCCTACAGACGATCCGGTCTTGGGTGGCTTTTCTGGAGAGGGCGCGCGTTTGATGCTCGGTGATCTGCACGATGCAGGTGATCAGTCGCGCTTCAGGGACCCGTCATGGGCTGATGAGGTGGCGCGTAGCGTCTACCGAGCGCTCGGTGCGGCCTACGGAACGAAGTAGCGGGTGGATGGTAATATCGGGTGTTTCATGCTAGTCGCTGGATAGGATGGAGTACACGTGCAGTCACGGATACTGAGAGCCTTCATCGCCGCTGTGGTCGCTTCGGCGTTCGTGTTTCCCATGGCTGCTGCTGCGGCGCCGACCGAGGTCCAGAAGCTGCAGGAGGAGATCAAGGATCTCCAAGATGACGTGAAGAAGGCCGGCGAGGACTACTCGGCTGCCTACTGGGAGCTCGATAAGACGCGTGCCGAGATGGCAGAGGTCGATCGTCGGATCGGGGAGACTGAGACGAGACTCGCCGAGACCCGCGTGCGCCTCGGTGAGCGCGCTGCGGCTATGTATCGCACCGGGTCGTACGAGTACATAGAGATACTTCTCTCGGCCCGTGACTTCGATGAGATGCTGCTTCGTCTGGAGTACGTGCAACGCGTGAACGAACAGGACGCGTCGATCATCGATGCGGCCCGCACGACGCAGACCGAGCTAGCCGCCCAGAGGTCGGAGTTCGAGACACTCGTGCAGGCGCAGGCCGAGGAGACGGCACGGCTGAAGAAAGAAGCCGAACGTATCGAAGGAGAGCTGAAGGCGCAGCAGTCGAAGTACGAATCACTGCAGAAGGAACTCGCTGCTGCGATAGCACGGGAAAAGGCGCAGACAGGTACGACGACGGCAACGGCCGGACCCAACGGCATGGTCTTCCCGGTCCGGGGGCCTAACTACTACAACGACACATGGGGCGCTGCGCGTTCCGGCGGCAGGACTCACAAAGGTACGGATATCATGGCGTCGAGGGGTACACCGGCCGTGGCCGTGCTGAGCGGTACGGTACGAGCGAAAGAGAACAACCTCGGGGGTAAGACTATCTGGCTTACCGCTGATAACGGCTGGTCGTTCTACTATGCACATCTCGATAGCTATCAGGTCACGACGGGGCGCGTCACGGCCGGGCAGGTCATCGGACACGTGGGGAGCACTGGTAACGCTTCGGCCAGCGCACCGCACCTGCACTTCGAGATACACCCCGGTGGAGGTGCGGCCGTGAACCCGTACTCTTATCTCAGGAAGATGCAGTAGGCTTGCGTTTGCGCCTGCCGAGTGGCAGGATTGTGCGTGTACCCACCGTATCGGGAGCTGCTCCTGCGGCTGAGAGGCGACCCATGTCGCGACCGAACGACTGCTCCGGTAATGCGGAGCAGCACAACGGAGCATCGGCTGATCCGGTGCCTCTCTCTCACGCATCAGAGTCTCGTGCGGTCCTCACTCTACGGACAGGACCCCGAAAGATGCACAACTCACGCGTGCTGGTCATCGCACAGATCGGTTTGACGGTCGCACTCTCCACAGTCCTGGGTCTGGTCGGCTTCTGGCAGATGCCACAAGGGGGTAGCATCTCGTTCACGATGCTACCGATCTTCGTGCTCTCCATACTACGAGGACCGAGGGCAGGAGTGTCGGCAGGAGTCGTATATGGCCTCGTGGACTTCATGCTCGAGCCGTATGCATACCATCCGGTTCAGGTTTTGCTCGACTATCCGATAGCCTACGGGCTGTGCGGGCTGGCCGGAGTTCTTGCGTTCCGAGCCCGGGAGCTGGTCGATCGTGATCGTGTCGGGGCTTCGTTCTGGCAGGCGGTGCTGCCCGGTATCGCACTCGGAGTCCTTGGTCGGTATGCGGCCCATGTCGCATCCGGCGTCATCTTCTTTTCCAGCTACGCGATCGAGCTCGGGCAGGCACCGTTGGTGTACTCGGCGGCATACAACTCGTTCGTGCTCGTTTCCGGAGTCGCGTGTGCGTTGGTGGCGTTCGCAGTCTTGCCGCCGCTGATGCGTCGATCGGGCGGGACCACATGAGTGTCACGCCTCACACGCTGATCGTCGGTGCCGCACCTGTCCCGCACCATGAACAGGCATATCACCGGATCGTGAACGCTGCCGAGTCGGTGGTGGCCGCCGATGGCGGGCTCGATGTCTGCCTTGGTGCCGGTCGCATGCCCGATATCGTGATCGGCGACTTCGACTCTGTGAGCGTGGGAGTGCTCGAGAGTGTGCGGGACGCAGGCGCGACCATCGTGCGTTTCCCGATCGAGAAGGACGAAAGTGACCTCGATCTTGCGCTCTCATACGCTCGGAATCAGGGAGTGTCGTGTGTCCACTTCACGGCAGTGTCCACAGGTAGGCTCGATCACACGTTAGCCGCGCTCGGAACGTTGCTTCGCTCGGCCGATCTTGCGGGACGGCTGGAGGAGCCGGGACTGGACGGTCACGCACTGGATGCACTGGAGCGGCCGTCTCTCAGGCTGGCCGCCCGCCCGGGTCAGGTGCTGAGTGTCTTCGCGTTGGATTCCACGACCAGGGTGAGCATCGCAGGTGTCCGGTATCCGCTCGACAACGAGCTCTTGCCGGTGCTCTCATCACTGGGTCTGAGTAACGTGGCGCTCGAGGTGGAGCAGGTCGTGACCGTACATGTGGG
>JAVERH010000072.1:0-10399 GCA_034007245.1 Coriobacteriia bacterium
CCGCTCCCACCGCGGATGAGGTCGCCCGGTTGGAGGAGATGCGGCTCTCGGCTGATGAGTACACTCGATTCAATTATGGCTCCTCCGCCGACGGTGTTGTCAGGGCACTCCTCTATCAGAAGACGCTCTCAGACGGTGAACCAGCAGCGCTTAGAGCCACATACGAGTACCTCATGTCCGACGACGCACGATCAGAACTCCAGTGGCTGACAGCTGGGTCGAGTGCCGAGGGGGAAGAACAATGATCGAAGTCAAGGACCTCAGGAAGTCATATCGCCACAAAGAGGTGCTTGCGGGTGTCTCGTTTTCGCTTGCTCCCGGAGTCACGGGTATGCTCGGCCCCAACGGCGCAGGGAAGACGACGACCCTGCGCTGCATGCTTGGGATAGTCAAGCCATCAGCGGGGGTCGTCAGCTTCTCAGGAGAGATCGACGGGCTTGAGCCGAGAGTCGGCTATCTGCCACAGAAGTTCGGTCTGCTGAAGGAACTGACCGTAGGTGAGGCGCTCGAGTACTTCGCAGTGTTGAAGCGCATTCCAAAGGCTGAGATCCGAGACGAGATCGACACGTCCCTGGAGGAGGTGAACCTTCTCGACACGAGGGATCATCGCGTTGGGACACTCTCAGGCGGCATGATGCGGCGGGTCGGCATCGCCCAGGCACTACTTGGCAGTCCCCCGGTGCTCATCTTCGACGAGCCGACTGCCGGTCTCGACCCCGAGGAACGGGTGAGGTTCAAGAGACTCGCGGCGAACCTGGGAAGAACCCGAGCCGTACTCATCTCTACGCACATCGTTGAGGATATCGAAGCCATCGGATCGCACCTTATCGTTTTGCACGGGGGACGCGTGATCGCCGCCGGAACGCTTCAGAACATCGCAGACGCTGCGATGGGGAGGTGCTTCCATGTTCCGGAGCACCTGGTGGACGAGCGTTCGCGCGTTCACTATGTGGTCAGACATGTCGGCTCTGATGTACCGCCCCTGGTGCGCGTTCTGTCGGCAAGCCCTGAGATCAACTGGACATCAGTCCCCCCCAGCCTGGAAGACGGGTATCTCTGCCTCACGCAGGGCGTGCTATGAACGGCCCCACCGTCCTCTATGCGCTGAAGAACACCCGCCCGTATGTCTTCGTCCCCCCGGTTGTCGTCGCCCTGCTGCTGCCCCTGGGACTGCTGGCGGTGGCTGCCAAAGGAGACGATGGAGCCGTCGGCGTCTACTTCGGCTTCTGTCTGAACCTGCTGCTCCCGGCCTTCGCCTGCTGGTGGCCGCTCTTTGTATGGCGAGAGCGGTTGGAAGGAGAGGGCAGGGAGCTGCTGTACTTACTGCGGCGCACGGGCGAAGGAGGGACCGCAGCGCTACTCATAGTCGGCTACTGCGCGCTCCTTATCCCACTCGCATTCGCGGGAATGACCACCCCTGTCGGCTTCTCGGCGACCGAAGCGGTGTTGGCATGCGCCAGGAATGCTTTTCTCATCTCCCTCGTGTTCTGGGCGTCGTTCGTGCTCTCCTCTGGACCACTGGCGCTCGTGCTGGCATTCGGTTTCAGTCTTGCCGTGATGCATCCACTTGAGTACGCCCTGGAGTCCATCGGCCCAACGTTGTCCGTGAATAGCGAGCCTGGTATCCCCATCCTGACACTCGGGTTGTATGGATTGACCTCCGCGGCGATGCTGCTCCACGGGGAGATACGCAGTCGGGTGTTCACGGGCTGAGCAAGGCGCGCCTGCGCCACGCGGCAGCGCACTAGCGAAGCAGGAAGGACCACCCGTCGCGCAGCGGCTCTCATCTACCACACTGATGTGCAGACGGCGACCGGGGCCGGTCTCGAGCACGAACAAGATGCAGTGGAGATCCTTCTCCGCTTTGAGCCGATCTCGGCGGTTCTTGAACACCAGCGACTTGTGGAACACGAAGGCACCGGGCCTTGGGACGAGGATCGTCAGCCCGACTTCACCGTCACACTCAAGCGCTCAGGTGAGACCCTTCCAGGGCTCGCCGGGAAGACGAGCAATGAGACGGTCGTGCACGAGCAGCGCCGCGACGTCGACGTCATATCCCGCAGGGTCGCGAAGCAGTGGGACAACGTCGGCGCGGAAGTCAGGAGATGCTAGCTTGCCCACCATGTTCGCCTCGAACTCCGCGCGCGAGATTGCGGTCTCGGTTCGCGTCAGGTACTCGCCGAGACACTCGATGATGTGCGCCTCATCGGGATCGAGGGTGGTGAGTCCGAGCCACAGGTCGTAGAGGTCGCGGCCCTTCCGCCGCTGGAACAGCGCCCGCATCTTGGTGGCGAGCAGCTCTTCGAGTGTGAATGTCGTGACCAGCCCAGCGGCCGAGTGCCACGGGTTCTCTACGTTGAACGACACGTGCTGGAGCCCGTCGACGCTGAAGTGCTCCCGGGTGTTGATCTCCACCTTCACCCGCATGCGTCGCACCGGCAGCATGGTGGTCTCGAATCGGTAGAGCAGCTTGGCGCTTGCCGGACCCTGTTTCCGGGCCGGCTCGCCCAGCCACGGGTCGAGCGCCTCGCGCAACTCCGCGAGCACAGGACCGATCGGGCCAGCCTCGACCTGCACGAGATCAAGGTCCTCCGAGTAGCGCCCCGGAGGATCCAAGTGGAGCTTGTGCAGCGCGGTCCCGCCGCGGAAGGCGAGCGCCTCTCGCAAGGAGGGGCGGCTGAAGATCGCGGTGAGGGCTCTGGACAGGACCAGGTCCTGCTCGACCTGCTCGTCTTGGGGCCACGGCGCAGAAGCTCTCCACGCCGTGATCTGGGCCCGAGGGATCACAGGTCGGTCTCCACTTCCAGATTCGGGATCACGCGCCAGGGACTGACGGCATCGGTGCCGCCCCGAGGCACATCGGGAGCGAGCGCAACGGGCCGATACCGTTTAGAGCCGAGGACACGGAGCAACGGGTCGGCGAGCCGGGGCTGGCCCGCGCGGTCCAACAGGTAGCCGAGGCGCTGGATCTCGGGGGTCTTGCGCAGGTGCGCGACCGCGCCGAGAGCTTCGGGCGCGAGACGCTCAGCGAGCTCGGCCAGCACCGTGGCGACATTGCTCCAGCCACCGCAGGCCGCCGAGAAGCGCACGAGATCGAACGCCGTCGATTCAGGCGTGGATACGAGCATGGTGCCGGTCTCCGTCTGAACCTGGGTGGCGGGAGTCTCCCCGACCTGACGGCTCATGTGGAAGGTGATGCGCGCGCGTCCGGCCACGCCCTCGCGGGTGGGACGGTCGGTGACGACCTGAAACGTCATCGGCTGCTGATGAGAGGCCCCGTGAATGGCCGCTGCGGATAGCAACCCCACGTAGTAGGACTGACCGAGAAAGCCCATCAGATCGTCGATGAACCATGGGGGTGGCGGAGAGCCAGCCGGGATGTACTCGGCAGGCACGACCACGTAAAAGCCGCGACGCGGAGTCACGATGCGGCCACGCTTCTTGAGCCGACGCAGGGCGTTGTCGACCGCTATCTCGGACGTCGGGAGTGCGGCTCGCGCATCCGCGTGAGAGAACGTGTAAGTCCCCGTTGCCTGAAGCTGGTCGACGAACGCCGAGACATCTTCAGGGGCTGTCACTTCTTGAATCGCCATTTCACTTTCATAAGGTAGCGCTCAACGCTGGTTTACGCAAGTGGCTTGGCGTCTTCAGAAGGAAGTTGAGACCAACGAGTATCGAGTGCAATTGGGCACCAAATCGGGCACCAAGCCGACGCGACCGACCGATCCTCAACAACAGGGATTCTTGGGCACCAAGATTGTGCAGAAATGGCCTCTGAGCTGGGGTTCTGCCCTCAGCGTAGCCCTCAGAACGGCACGATCTGATGCCCGATTTCAAGCACGCAACAGGGAATTTCAGGCCTCTGACCTGCGGTTTTATGGTGCCCCCAAGGGAATTCGAATCCTGATTGTGCTTGTGACTATTGGGACGCGTTGGGACTCGTTGGTACAGCGGAGCTGCGGTGAGTCCCAATAGGTACCAACGAGTACCAACAAGTACCAGGTATTTGGGCAACAAATCGGGCAACAAATCCAGGACGTGCCGATCCAAGCTGAGAATGGAGCCGCTCTTGCCATCTTTGTGATTAATCATATAATCACGTTAGTGTTTCGTGCTTCAATCAGAAAGGTGTTCATCGTGTACCGATACGAGATCACAGAGGCCGTCGCCACAGGCGTTCGCCGGATCGAAGAACTGCGTGCCCGCCTCGACGCGCAGGGGCCGCTCCCCCGGATCTGGCTCGGCCGGACGCGGCGCGACCTTGAGGCTGAAGCCACAGCCGCCTCCACGATCATGGAGGGTGTGGCGGTCACCGTCGACGAGGCCCGCCGGATCCTGGCAGGCGACAGGCCGGCCGGCGTCTCCGTGGAAGACGTCGATCTCGTCGACGGCTACCGCGATGCCATGCGCTTCGTACTCGCTCGCGCCGACGCGGATGCGTTCCAGTGGCAAAGTGAGCTGTTGCTCTCGCTTCACCACCTCGTGTTGGGCGGTTCGTACGCCAAAGGCGCAGGCCGGTTCAGGGAGACCCAGAACTGGCTCACCAACAGAGCGAGCGGCGCACAGGTCTACTTGCCCCCTCCCGCCGAGGACGTGCCATCGCTCGTGGACGACTTGGTGGTGTGGCTTCAAGGAACGGATGAGCCGGGGCCGGTGACATCGGCGCTCGCGCATGTGTCGGTGGCGGGCATCCACCCGTTCTCCGATGGCAACGGCCGCACTGCGCGCATCGTCGCATCACTTGCGATGTACCGCGCTGGATTCCGGTTGCCTCAGTTCACCAGCCTCGAGGAGTGGTGGGGCCGTCACCTCGAGGACTACTACTCCGCGTTCGACTGTCTCGGAACGGCGTGGGCACCTGACACCGACGTCACCCCGTTTGTCGAGGCCCATGTGCAAGCGCAGGTCGCCCAGGTCGAGGCGCTCTCGCTGCGCAACACCACCGAACGCGCCCTGTGGACGGTGCTGCAGGACGCCGCCGTGAGCGACATGGGCCTGAACGAGCGCGCCACGCATGCGCTCTACGACGCCTTCTTCGCACGCGAGGTCACCAACCGTTACTACCGCGGGATGGCAGACGTCTCCGAGGTGACCGCCTCACACGACTTGGGCAAGCTCGTCGCAGCCGGTGCCCTCGAAGCCAGAGGGGCCGGACGCAGCGCGCACTACGTCGCTGCGCCAGCGCTCTATAGGCTCGTGGTGCAGCACGCCGAGCTCGATCCGCGATGGCTCGGCACGCCGGGAGACACTGTCGCCCAGAGGGACGCCGTTCTCATGGGGCTCGCGAACCGCTTGCATGCGGGCAACGAGACGCGGAAGGCCTGACAGCCGTGGACCGCATGACTGGTCCACTTCGGGGGCTGACTCCTTTCTCCACGATCAAGTAATCCTGGAGACGGAGTCTCCGTCAAACCCGGGATGTTTCAACCATGCATTTGGGCAACAAGCCTGGGGCAGGGAGAGAGTGCCGACGTGTAGTCGCTCAATTGTCGGACTCGATAGACGCGCCTGCAACTGCTTCGCGTGTCAAGTGAAGCATGCCCTTGGGATTAGGAGTCCCGAAGAATCAACAAGTCAAGCCGACAGTCGAAGACCTGCTCTCGTGTGTACGCCTCGTACGTCTACCCGAAACGACCGGTGATGTAGGACTCGGTACGCGAGTCGTGCGGGTTAGTGAACATCTGTCTCGTATCCCCTACCTCGATGAGGTGGGCTGGTCGATCGAGACTCTCTCGGAGCATGAACGCAGTCTGATCTGATATGCGTGCCGCCTGCTGCATATTGTGAGTAACGATCACGATCGTCACACTGTCCTTCAGCGCCGCGATAGTGTCCTCGATTTGCTGCGTCGAAATAGGATCGAGTGCTGAGGCCGGCTCATCCATCAGGAGTACTTCCGGCTTCGTGGCAAGCGCTCGAGCGATGCAGAGGCGCTGCTGCTGTCCGCCAGACAGGTCGAACGCGTGCTTTTTCAAGCTCGCCTTAACCTCATCCCATAGGGCAGCGCCGCGAAGCGACTCCTCGACGAGTGCGTCAAGATCGTGGCGACCCCTAATGCCCTGGGTGCGGAGACCGTATGCCACGTTCTCATAGATGCTCATGGGGAAGGGATTTGGGCGCTGGAAGACCTGTCCGACTCGCATGCGCAAGTCCACCGGGTCCATCGCCTTGCTCATGATGTCCTGACCATCGAGAGCTATGCGGCCACTCACATGCACGTTGCCAAGCTCGTCATTCATCCGATTGAGGCAACGAAGCAGCGTTGACTTTCCGCATCCCGATGGTCCAATCAGTGCAGTCACCGACTGTGACGGTATCTGCATGCTGACGCCCTCGACGACCTGATCACGACCGTATGCGACAGAAACATCTTCAAGCGTGAAGCGGCTATCGGCGATTCGTTGTGCTGTCATATCCTCGTCATCGAGGGTCGGCAGTGACCCCGTCAGATTGTACGCGGGAATCATCGTCACCACTTGATCTTTCTCCTTTGGGCCGAACGCCAGATGCCGGCCATCACACTCGCGGCACTGACGCCGCCAACGAGAACCAGCGCCGTGCCCCATACGAGTTGTGGGCTCCAGCCCGGAACCGACGTCACTTGCGCGTAGATGTGGTACGGCAGCGCCATGAACTGCGAGAACGGCGAGTCAGGCACCTTCCGCATCTGAAAGGCTGCCCCTGTGAACAGGATGGGCGCTGTCTCACCAGCTGCGCGGGCGAGTCCCAAGATTGAACCCGTGACTATGCCGGGGGCAGCTGCCGGCAGAACGACGGTGCGGATCATGCGAAACCTCGTGGCTCCAAGGGCGAGGGACGCCTGACGCAAGTCCTGGGGAATCTGTCGCAACGCTTCCTCGGTAGCGGTGATCACAACCGGCAACGTCATGCAGGCGAGCGTTAGTGCAGCAGCAATGAGAGAGCGCCCGATGCCCGCGAGCAGGACGAACGCGGAAAGACCGAAGAGGCCGTAGACGATCGAAGGGACGCCAGCCATGTTCGTGATGGCGAGGCGTATTGCACGCGTACCGAACCCGCGCTTGGCATACTCCGACAAGTACACGCCGGCCAGCACTCCCACGGGCAACGCGATCAGGGCGGTTGCGGCCACAAGGTAGAACGTCCCAACGATCACTGGGAAGATGCCGCCTTCTCGGCCTCTGTTCTTCGGTATGTCGCTCAAGAAGGTCCAGTCGATGGCGCCGGCGCCTCGGTACACGATGTAACCAGCGATGAATAGCGCCAGGCCGACCACAAGCGTCGCCATGGCACCGAGTGTCAGCTTGGCCACCATTTCGGCGCGGCGAGCCTGCTTTCGCCGTGATCCCAGCATCATCGCCGCCACCTGCGTCTTTGCCGCTCAAGGACGAGATCGGCTGCAAGATTGATCGCGAATGTGAGAACAAACAGCACCAGCCCGACAGTGAAGAGAACGGAATAGTGAATTCCGCCCTGGACAACTTCTCCCATCTCGGCCGCTACCGTCCCAGTCATCGTCCTCACCGAGTCGAACAGGCTGGAGGGCATCACTGCCGCGTTGCCCGTGAGCATGAGAACCGCGATGGTCTCCCCGATCGCCCGTCCCAATCCGAGCATTATCGAGGCGAAAATGCCTGGACTGGCTGCCGGCAGGGTGACTTTGAAGGTCGTCTGCCAACGGGTGTTGCCCAACGCGGCTGAGCCGCGACGCAGATCCGATGGCACGGCATACAAGGCGTCTTCTGAGATCGACATAATCGTCGGTATGGCCATAACGCCAAGCACCAATCCGCCTGATAGAGCGGTCAGGCCGCTGTCCAGGGCGAACACGTCCTTGACGATCGGGATCAGCACGGATACGCCTACCAGACCGTAGACCACCGATGGAACGGCGGCCATGAACTCCACCAGCGACTTCAGAATGTCCTTGGCTCGAGCTGATGCGAACTCAGAGACGAATACCGAGGCGCCGACTGCCACCGGAACGGCCACAGCCAGAGCCACGCCAGTCACCGCGAGTGAACCGAGAACCAGAGGCAACATACCGAACTTGCCGGGAGATGAGGTCGGGTACCACTTCGTCCCTGCGAGCATCTCGCTCAATCCGACCTCGCGCAGCGCTCGTACGGCGTTGATCACCAAGAAGAGGGCGATCGCCGACAGTATGACGATGGCGATCCATCCGCAGGCATAGATCACAATCTTGGCGACGGTTTCGACCGCACGACGTGTTGTCGCGCGGCCCAGGGACCGTCTCTTCTGAGTGTTCGTCGACTTCAAGGTTACGGAAGCGGCACGAAGCCCTCGTCGGCGACGAGCTGCTGACCTTCTTCGCCGAGAATCCATTCGAGGTATGTCGCCATCACGCCCTGCGGCTCTCCGTTGCTGTATATGTACAGATAACGACTGATGGGATAGGAGTTCTCGGTCGCCGTCTCCACCGACGCCTTGACGCCATCGACGGTAACCACCTTGACGGCATCGGTCACGTAGCCCAGCCCCACGTAGCCGATCGCACCCTGGTTGGCCTTGACCTCATCCGAAATCGCCTGGTTCGACGGAAGCAGCTTCGCCGACTGCGCGAACTCGGCGTCCTCGTCCTCGGCTGCGACGACTTCTTCCCTGAAGTAGTCATAGGTGCCTG
This sequence comes from Coriobacteriia bacterium, assembly GCA_034007245.1. Taxonomy (GTDB): domain Bacteria; phylum Actinomycetota; class Coriobacteriia; order Anaerosomatales; family Anaerosomataceae; genus Anaerosoma. The sequence continues at coordinate 8,624 of JAVERH010000072.1, forward strand.
AGGAGCTATCCCGCGACACCAGTACGATTTGCAAATCCTTGCCGCCGAAGTCCTTCCAGTTGGCCTTCTCGCCCCGGAAGATCTCACCGAGCTGCGCCATGGTCAGCTCATCGACACCATTGTCCGGATTGACGATGACGGCTATCGCGTCGAGCGCGACCTTGTGCTCCACCGGATCGATGCCCTGGGCCTCGGCTTCCGTTCGCTCCTCGTCCTTCATATCACGTGAAGCAATCGCGAAATCAACGGTGCCATTCAGAAGAGCGGCGATGCCCGTGCCTGAGCCACCTCCCTGCACAGAGATGTCCACGCCAGGGTTCTCATCCATGAAAATCTCGCTCCAGGCAGTAGCTACGTTCAGAAGGGTGTCAGACCCCTGAATGTCGATCGTGCCCTCGAGTTCAGAGGTATCGCCCCCCGCAGTCGTGCCTGCGGAGCAGCCGGACAGAGGCAACGCGCCGAGAAGCATCGTTAGCGCGACACCCAACACCATCCGCTTCTTGATATCCATTCCACGCTCCTTCAATCGTCGTCAGGGGTGCTGCACCAGCAACGGTAGAGGCCCCCAGGCGTCGAGTGGTTGCACCGTTGTTACATGTCGGGCTCGATTGTTAACTCTTTGTGTCATCTATTTCGCATGACCCGCTGTGGGTGTCAGAATGTAGCCGCACAGAAAGGCGGAAGCTACATGACTCGCATCCTTGTGGTAGAAGACGATCCGATCATCAGGCAGACGGTGGAGTACGGGCTTCGCCGCAGTGGTTTTGATGTGTCCGCATCCGAAGACGGCCTTGAAGGCTTGAAGATGGCCCTCGCGGACAAGCCCGACCTGATCGTGCTGGACCTGATGCTTCCCGGACTCGACGGCTACCGCTTCGCGGAGGAGATACGCCGCAGCAACTCAGACGTTGCCATCGTCATGGTCACTGCACTTGATAGCGAGCAAGACACCATCAAGGGTCTGGACGCCGGAGCTGACGACTACATCAGCAAGCCCTTCTCGATGGAGGAGCTTCTTGCCCGTGTCCGCGCAAACCTTCGAAGAGTGCGCACCAGATCTCTTGTGGAAAGCGAAGAAATCATCGAGATCGGTGACCTGCGGATAGAGTCTGGACAGCTCACCGTGTCCGTCGCAGGAGTCCCGGCGACGCTGCGCCTCAAGGAGTTTCAGCTACTTGTCGCACTCGCAAAGAACGGTGGGCGGCTGATGTCGCGAGAGCGACTTGCCGACCAAGTCTGGGGCTATGAGCATCTCCCCTCGTCCCGAACCATAGACGTCCATATCCGACGCCTGCGCCAGGCGATCGAAGAGCCGTCCCGTTTCGACTACATTCATACCGTGCATGGAGCCGGATACCGCTTCGAGGCTCGCCCTAAGGAAGAGACGCTGTGATTCGGCCAAGCCATGGAACCTCCAGTTATCGGCTGCGACTGCTGATCGGCTTCACCGTTGTCATCGCCCTCTTTGCCGGCACGTGGGCGTGGAGCCTGTTCGACCCCCTCAACGACGCGGTGCGCTCTCAACAACGGATGCGTCTGACCGATGTCGCACGAACAAGCACTGTTGCCATCTCAATCACCTCGGGTCCACTAGATCAGACGCTGTCGGATCTCGCCTTAGGCAGTGACGTTCGCTTCACACTCATAGGCTCGGACGGCGCCGTTCTCGCCGACACCGAAGAAGAGGCCACAACCCTTGAGAATCATGCCGACCGTCCTGAGGTGCGAGAGGCCCTAGCGGGTCACACCGGTTACGGCGTGAGACGCTCCGCGACG
>JAVERH010000073.1:0-10308 GCA_034007245.1 Coriobacteriia bacterium
CCGCGTGTGCAGATCAAGCGCTACCGGAGCTTCAGCGTATCGTCCAACCGTGCGACCCGGCTTGCGCTGCCATCTATGGCGTCGGTGGCGGCGACGTTGCGGCGCTTCGATCCCGATGTCGTGCACGTCCATACGCCCCTGTCGGTGGGTGTCGCGGGGCTCGCCACTGCCCGTATGATGCGGCTGCCCATCGTTGAGACGTATCACACCTATATCCCGGACTTCATGCAGTACCTGGAACCGCACCGTCTGCTTCGGCTGGATAGTCTGCAGGACCGGATCGTCGATTCGATGGTCTACGAGCGGATGTTCGACTCCGGGATGTTCCATGGACTCGCCGGGTTGATCCGGGGTGGGCGTGGTGCTATCGATGAGGTCGCTGCTGTCGCCGAGGACGTACGTGGTGGTCTGCCGCACGACGAGCATGTGGAGCTTTCCACGCGGTTCGCCTGGCAGTTCACGCGCACCGTGTACAACCGGGCTGACATGGTGATCACCCCGTCGGTGACGCTTCGGGAGGAACTGCGCTCGCACGGGGTCACCGCGCCGATCGAACATCTGAGCAACGGTATCGATACCTCCATCGTGGTACGGAAGACCTCGTATGCGGCGACCAAGCGTTTGCTGCATGCCGGTCGGCTCGGGCATGAGAAGAACGTCGATCAGGTCTTGCAGGCGTTCGCTCTGCTGCTCGAGATCGAACCGGACTGTACGCTGGATATCGTGGGAGATGGACCGGCGCGCGAACACCTGGAGCGGATGGCCGCTCGACTCGGAATCGGCGACAGAGTGAAGATGCATGGGTTCATGGACCGCAGCGCGCTCGGTCGTATATACCAGTCCTATGATGTGTTCGTCACTGCCAGTACGATCGAGACACAGGGCATCGTGCTGCTTGAGGCGATGAGCGCGGGGCTGCCGATCGTGGCGGTGCGTGCACTCGCCGTGCCCGAGATCGTCGGGGATGGCCGCGCGGGGCTGCTCGTGGAGCCCGGTGACAGCGCGGGTCTTGCGGCTGCACTCGGTCGGGTGCTGGGCGATCAGGTTCTTCGCGAAGCGATGGGTGCAGCGGGCCAGGAGGACGTGCGGCAGCACGCACTGTCGGCCGTCGTCACGCGGCTTGAAGAGTTGTATGCCGTGGCGATCGCGTCAAAGGCAGGCTGATGCGTGACTAGGTTCCGTTCACGCTGATAGCGGCCACGGGACAGAGTTCGACGCAGCCCTCGATGTCCGGGTAGGCCTCGGCGGGGGGATCGTCGTCGATCACCATCGCCAGACCATCCTCGCCCATTCGGAACACCTCAGGACAGGCCTGCTCGCATAGTCCACAACCGATACAGAGGTCACGGTCGACGTTCGCCTTCATGGGCGCCATCCTCCTTGTCCTCATCGCCACCACCGGGCCTTCTATCGAAGAGTGTCCCCCGAATCGCGCCCCTCGACGCGTGGATCATCGAGGTCGTACTCCCACGTCACGATGTCGAGCCACCGGTCGAACTTCCAGCCGACCTCGTGCATGGTTCCTACTTCGATGAAACCGAGCGTGCGGACCAGGGCGATGCTCGCTTCGTTCTCGGTGCAGATCCGTGCGAGCAGCATGTGCAGGGCGGCGAGCCTTGCTCGCTCTATGAGTGCGAGCGTCAGCGCCCGCCCGACGCCTCGACTGCGGTACGGGGCTGCGATGTATGTGGAGAGCTCGGCGGTCGCAGCGTAGGCCCGGCGGTCCGAGTAAGGTGAAAGTGCACCCCATCCAGCGACAGTGCCATCGATCTCGGCGATAAGCACGGGGTGTATCGGGGAGCGTGCGACGAGCCATCGCTCCCGGTCTTCGGCGGGCTTCGGCTCCACATCGAAGCTCGCGGTGCTGGTGAGGACCGCGTCGTTGTAGATGTCCGCGATCGTGGCGGCATCTGAGGTTCTCGCGTCTCGGATGTTCATCGTTTCGTCCTCGTGTCGTTCGTGGACGCATGGTCTGCCGGTGCCGTACACTATCACTTCTGTTGCAGGGCCTGCTCGGCGTGTGGCCGCGCGCGTTCTGCAAAGCCACCAGGGGTGGCTGTCTTGAGGGTGAAGGAGCGATAGTCGTGCACGAGCTCGCAAAGGATCTCCCGGTCGAGAGCACGCTCGATACAGTGCAGGTGCGGATCGATGACACCACACTGCGCGACGGGGAGCAGACCGCTGGCGTGGTCTTTGCCAACAAGGAGAAGGTGCGTATCGCGCGCCTCCTCGATGAGATCGGTGTCCACCAGATCGAGGTCGGCATCCCGGCGATGGGCGGCGATGAGCGCGATGTCATCGAGGAGATCGCGCACCTCGGTCTGGGTGCGTCGGTGCTTGGTTGGAACCGCGCTAACACGACCGACATCAAAACGAGTATCGACTGCGGCGTCGATGCGATCGCCATCTCACTCGCAACTTCGGATATCCACATACAGACCAAGCTCATGAAGGACCGTGCATGGGTCCTCGACACCATCCGGGAGAGCGTCGCCTTCGCGAAGTCCGAGAACCCTGACCTGTACGTATCGGTGAATGCCGAGGATGCCTCGCGTACCGAGATCGGCTTCCTCATCGAGTACGCGAAGGCTGCTAAGGCCGAGGGTGCCGATCGGATCCGTTTTTGCGACACGATCGGCCTCATGGAGCCGTTCCGCACGTACGAGGTCGTGAGACAGCTCCGCGAGGAGAGTGGGCTCGATGTCGAGATGCACACGCATAACGACTTCGGCATGGCGGTCGCCAACGCGATCGCAGGCATCCATGCAGGTGCCACCTGGGCCAACGTCACCGTGGGCGGCTTGGGCGAACGTGCGGGCAACGCCGCGCTCGAGGAGGTCGTGATGGCGCTCAAGTACATCGAGGGTTTCGACCTGGACATGGACACCACGCGTTTCCGTGAGGTGGCCGAGTACGTGATGCAGGCTGCCGGGCGCCAGATCCCTGTGTGGAAGTCGGTCATCGGCACGAACATGTTCGCGCATGAGAGCGGTATCCACGCCGATGGCGTCATCAAGAACCCCAAGACCTACGAGGTCTTCCCGCCGGGCGAGGTGGGCCTCGAGCGGCAGATCGTCATCGGCAAGCACTCGGGTTCGCGTTCGCTCGAGCTGAAGTTCAACGAGTATGGTATCGAGGTGGATAGGGCTGTGACGACCGAGCTCCTGCCGAGGGTCCGCACCATGGCGATCGAGTTGAAACGGGCGCTCTTCGACAAGGAGCTCATTTACATCTATAACGACTGGAAGGCCGAGAGGCAGGCGGCAGGCGAGTAGTGTCAGGTTCCCGGCTACAGGTATGACGAGAGGGATGGTGGTTCCGATTTCCGGTAAGACGATCGCTGAGAAGATCTTCTCGGCACACTCCGGTACTGATGCGCATGCGGGCGATATCGTCGTCGCGGACGTGGATTTCGTGATGGGACAGGATGGCACGACGCCGCTCGCCATCCGCGCGCTCGAGGATATGGGCGTGGATGGTGTGTTCGATCCGGCGAAGGTGGCGGTGGTCATGGACCACTCGAGCCCAAGCCCTATCGAAGGCGTGTCGGCGCTACACACGATGATGCGTGAGTTCGGTAAGAAGACCGGCGTCAAAGTCTACGATGTCGGGTGTGGCGTCTGCCACCAGCTCATCCCCGAGGCAGGTCATGTGGTGCCGGGCGACCTCATGGTCGGCTGCGACAGCCACACCTGCACCTACGGTGCGGTGAACGTATTCTCCACGGGTGTCGGTTCCACTGACGGTGCTGCGGCCATGGCCTCAGGGCAGCTGTGGTTCAAGGTGCCGGACACCATGAAGGTCGTGTACACGGGTGAGCTACAGCCCGGTGTGTTCAGCAAGGATCTAGTCCTCGCGCTCGCGGGAAGCATCGGCGTGGACGGTGCCACGTATATGGCGCTCGAGTTCCACGGTCCGGTCATCGATGCGCTTTCTGTGGATGCCCGTATGACGATCTCCAATATGGCTATCGAGGTGGGCGCCAAGGCCGGCCTGATGAAGGCCGATGCCAAGACGCTGGCCTGGTACGAGGGTCGCGGCGATCGCGCTCCTGCGCCGGTCGATCCGGATGCGGATGCGATCTATGCCGCCGAGGTCATGCTCGACGCCTCGGCCATCGGACCGCAGGTCGCAAAGCCGCATGCGGTAGGCAACGTCTCGCCGATCGAGGAGGTCGTCGGTACGCCTATCGCGCAGGGCTACATCGGCACCTGCACGAACGGTCGCCTCGAGGATCTCAAGGTCGCGGCGGACATCCTGCGTGGTCGTAAGGTGCATCCTGACGTACGCTTGATCGTCGCTGCGGCGAGCAGGCAGATCCTTCTCGACGCCATGGAGGCCGGTTACATCCGCGATCTCATCGAAGCCGGTGCCGCGATGGTCACGCCTGGCTGTGGACCGTGTGTAGGCACGCACAACGGCGTGCCGAGCGATGGTGAGAACGTCATCTCGACAGCCAACCGCAACTTCAAGGGGCGCATGGGTAACTCCAACGCGTTCATCTACCTCGGCAGTCCCGCTACCGTAGCGGCATCGGTCATCGAGGGCGTCATCACCGATCCGCGGAAGTACTTCATGGGAGGGGAGGCATAAGATGACGGTCACAGCGAAGGCGTTCAAGTACGGCGACGACATCAATACCGACTACATAATCAGCGGCAAGCACAAGTTCAAGTCCGCCGACATGGAGGCCATGGCAGTGCATGCCATGGAGGATCTGGATCCCGAGTATTACAAAAAGGTAAGCCCGGACGGCGGGTTCCTTGTCGCAGGTACGAACTTCGGCATGGGCTCCAGTCGCGAGCAGGCGCCGCTGGTGCTCATCCACTCAAACACCAAGGCGATCCTTGCAAAGAGTTTCGCTCGCATCTTCTATCGCAATGCGATCAACACGGGTCTGCCGGTGGTGGAGTGCGATACCGACCTGATCGGTGACGGAGACGAACTCTCTCTCGACCTCGAAGATGGCGTGCTCAAGAACGTCACACAGGGGACGGATATCCCCTTTGCGCCGCTGCCGCCTGTGATGGCACAGCTTCTTGCTGACGGTGGCCTCGCAGCGCACTTCCGCAAGCATGGCGGTTTCTCGGTCAAGTGAGCCGCGAACTCCTCATGGGGAACCACGCCATCGCCGCCGGCGCTATACGCGCCGGCATCGGTGTCGTGACGGGTTATCCGGGAACGCCGTCGAGCGAGATACTTGAGACGGTCGTGAAACGCAGTCCGGGTGGTATCTACGCCGAGTGGTCGGTGAACGAGAAGGTCGCGCTCGAAGTCGCGGCGGGCGCCGCATATGCGGGAGTACGTTCTATGGTGACCATGAAGCAGGTGGGCCTGAACGTCGCGTCCGACCCGCTCATGAGCCTCGCCTATATCGGCGTGAAGGGTGGTATGGTCGTCGTCGTCGCTGACGACCCCGGTCCGATCTCTTCGCAGACCGAGCAGGACACGCGTACCTTTGCGGCCTACGCGAAGCTGCCGGTATTCGACCCCGCCTCGCCCGAAGAGGCGTATCAGATGATCCAGGATGCGTTCGAGCTCTCCGAGCGGCTCAGCACCCCGGTGCTCTTCCGGCCGACGACGCGTGTGTGTCACGGGTATGCGCCGATCGAGGTCGAGGAGCGTACGGTGTCGCCGGCAGAAGGGGTCTTCGAGAGAGGTCCCGGCTGGGTGATCTTTCCGCGACTCTCCTATGCGAACCACGGCATGATCGAGGAGCGCTTGCCGCGGCTGGGTGAAGAGTTGTCGACGTACCGATATAACGTGGTGGCTGGCCCCGGGCCGCGAGGGATCGCTACCGGTGGTGTGAGTGAGGTCTACGTGCGTGAGGCACTCGTCATACTCGGTGTTGACTGTCGCCTCTTCAAAGTCGGCACACCGCATCCCTTCCCGGCAGCCGCTGCACGCGAGTTCCTGGACGGACTGGACGAGGTCCTCGTGATCGAGGAGCTCGATCCGGTCATCGAGCGTGAGCTGCTCATGCTGGCGGGTGAGGATCGGCTCGCTGTGACGATCCACGGCAAGCGTAGCGGCCACATCCAGCGTGCCGGTGAGAACACCGTCGAGTCTGTGGTTGCCGCGATCGCCGTTTTCCTCGGCGTGCCTGCCCCCGTCGTCTCCGTGTGTTCGGGGGCTCCGCAACCGCCTGCGCGTCCTCCGGTGCTCTGTGCGGGCTGTCCGCACAGAGCGTCGTTTTATGCGGTCAAGCGTGCGATGCGCGGGAAGAAGGCCGTGTTCTCGGGAGACATCGGGTGCTATACGCTCGGCAACGCGGCCCCTTTGGAGATGGTGGACACGTGTCTGTGTATGGGCGCGGGTGTGACCATCGCTCAGGGTCTCGAACGGGCCGAGCCGGACGCGACGCACTTTGCCTTCATTGGCGACTCGACTTTCTTCCACACCGGTATCCCGGGCGTGGTGAACGCGGTCTACAACGGTACGGATATCGTTCTCGTGGTGCTGGATAACTCGACGACGGCGATGACCGGTCACCAGACGCATCCGGGTCTCGGGCGCACCGTGCAGGGCGAAGTGGCGGTCAAGGTCGCCATCGCGCCCGTACTGGAGGCGCTCGGTGTGTCGCATATCGAGACCTGCGATCCGATGCAGCTCGCCGGGGCGGAGGCTGCCGTTCGGCGGGCCGTCGATGCAGGAGGCGTCTCGGCGGTCATCTTCGAGTCGCCGTGTATCGCGGTGACCACACCCGGGCCGATGTATGAGGTCGATCCCGACCTCTGCACGAACTGCCAGGTCTGCGTTCAGCGTCTCGGTTGTCCTGCGATCGTGCTGGCAGACGACGCTGTGCGTATCGATACGTCGCTCTGTTACGGCTGCTCGATCTGCGCGCAGGTGTGTCCGACCGGTGCGATCGGGGTGGCGCAGTGAGCGCAGAGGCGTGCGATCTCATCTTCTGCGGTGTCGGTGGTCAGGGCGTTGTGCTTGCCGCCAAGCTGGTCTCACGGGCTGCGCTCGATGCAGGACTGTCGGTGCGGACTGCCGAGACGATAGGTATGGCTCAGCGCGGCGGATCGGTGGTGAGCCACGTGCGCATCGGTCCGTCCGCGCACTCACCGCTCATCCCGCATGGCACGGCTGATGCGATCATCGCATTCGAGCCCGGTGAGGCCGTTCGATGTCTTCCGTATCTTGCCCCGGGGCGCGGTACGGTGGTGGTTGGCAGGCGCGCGATGCCTCCGGTGACGGCAGCACTGGCGCGTCTCGAGTACGACGGTAGCAAGATGCTCGGCTATCTGCGCGAGTGTGGCGAGCGTGTCATCGTCGTGGATGGCGACGCGGTATGTGAGGCATGCGGGTCATCGAAGGTGCTCAACACTGCGCTTCTAGGTGCTGCAGCCGAGGCAGGTGTACTCGGTTTTTCAGCGGACGACCTCGAGCGCGTCATCCGACGGTCGCTCGCCGAGCGGTTCGTGGAGATGAATGTCAAAGCGCTCGCTCTCGGCGCGGGCTATACACGAGGAGACCTCCGATGAAGTCACAGGCGGCGTTCGATGCGATCACGTGCGTGCTCGACGGGCTCACAGAGCGGAGTCCGTTCTATCGCAAGATGTACGACGGCATCGATACCGGTGCGGTGGCGGACTGGGAAGGCTTCGAGCAGTTGCCCTTCACCGAGAAGGCCGACCTGCGCGATGCGTATCCGCTGGGTCTGGCGGCCGTTCCCGAGGAGAAGATAGTCCGCATCCACTCGTCTTCGGGTACGACCGGGACACCCATCATCATCCCGTACACCGCTCGCGACGTAGAGGACTGGGCGATCCAGTTCGCCCGCTGTTACGAGATGGCGGGCATCACGAATCTCGACCGCATCCAGGTCACTCCGGGCTACGGCCTGTGGACTGCAGGCATCGGCTTCCAGGCTGGCGCCGAGCGCATCGGTGCGATGGTCGTGCCGACCGGTCCAGGCAATACCGACAAGCAGATACAGATGATGGTCGACATGAAGAGCACCGTGTTATGCGCCACATCCTCGTATGCGCTGCTGCTCGCCGAGGAGATCGAGAAGCGGGGCGTGGGGGGCAAGATCCACCTGCGGAAGGGTGTCATCGGCTCCGAGCGTTGGGGTGAGAAGATGCGTCGCCGTATCGCGGCCGAACTCGGCGTGACGCTCTACGACATCTACGGGCTCACGGAGATATACGGGCCCGGCATCGGCATCAGCTGCGAGTGCGAGTGTGGAATGCACTACTGGGACGACTACGTGTACTTCGAGGTGGTCGATCAGCACACCGGCGAGCAGGTGCCCGAGGGTGAGGTCGGAGAGCTCGTCATCACGACGTTGCGCAAGGAGGGTGCGCCGCTCGTTCGCTATCGGACGCACGACCTCACTCGGTTCGTGCCAGGCGAGTGCGCATGTGGGTCGCGATACCCGCGTATCGACACAGTCCTCGGCCGTACTGACGATATGGTGAAGGTCAAAGGTGTGAACATCTTCCCGGCGCAGATCGATGAGTGCCTGCGCGAGGTCGAGGGTGCGTCGAGTGAGTTCCAGATCATGATCGATCATCTTGAGGGCAGGGACGTCATGACGGTCTTCTTCGAGGCGCTCGAGGGTAAGCACCGCGAGGGCGTCGAGGCTGCTCTGCGACAGAAGATCAAGGACAAGATCGGGCTCACGATCAGGCCGATGGCGGTTGCGGTCGGGGAGCTGCCGCGCAGCGAGAAGAAGACGCCGCGGGTCTTCGACAACCGATACTAGCGGCTCTGTGCCCGGATCCCAGACCCCCGGTTGGGACGGCGTCGAGCGGCGGGTCGCCCGGCGCCGTCACCATCGTAGATACCGCTTCGTGGATCGACGACACGGTTTCGATCGGCGTAGGCGGTATCCGGTGCTGGGTACGATGCGGGATCACTCCTGGATCGTGGTCTTCACGGTCCTGCTCATAAACGTCCTCTCCTTGATCGACGGGTACTTCACCGTGGTGGTGCTCGAGCTCGAGATCGCGTACGAAGGGAACCCCGTTCTTGCTGCTGCTATCCAGGATCATGGCCTGATGGCCGCCATGATCATCAAGCTCGGTGCGATGGTGATAGCGAGCACGGTGATCTGGTTCGGACGCGAGAAGCGGTCGATCCTGGCACTGGCGATCGTCGCCGTCGTGCTCTTCGGCGGCGTGGTCGCTTATCACACGGGGACGCTGCGCGGACTCGGCTTGCTGTAGCGGTCTACACCCCGAACGGTGTACGGCAGCGTACGCTTCTGACGCAGCCGCCCGTGCTGCCGTACAATCAGCAGGCACAGATGCGGCGTTCTGCTGCCGCATACACCCGTCCGAGGGCGCGCCGAGTGAGCCGTCCGCGAACACCTGGAGGTATGTCTGTATGGCTAAGCACACTGTGACCCTGATCCCCGGTGATGGCATCGGACCGGAGATCACCACCGCGATGAGGCGTGTGGTGGATGCGACCGGCGTCGACATCGAGTGGGAAGTCGTCGAGGCGGGCGCTGCCGTCGTCGAGGAGTACGGCACTCCGCTGCCGGAGCATGTCCTGGACTCCATCCGCAAGAACAAGGTGGCTATCAAAGGTCCGATCACCACGCCGGTCGGCAGCGGCTTCCGCAGCGTGAACGTGTCGATCCGCAAGGAGCTCGACTTGTACTCGTGTCTGCGCCCGGCCTTCTCGATCCCCGGCAACGGTGCCCGTTACGACGATATCGACCTGGTGATCGTTCGCGAGAACACCGAGGATCTCTACGCAGGTATCGAGTTCGAGGAAGGGAGCGAGGGCGCGCGCAAGCTCATCGAGTTCGCTGCCGCCGAGGGAGCCGGTACGATCCTGCCGGACTCGGGCATCTCGCTCAAGCCCATCTCCATCACCCGTAGCCGTCGTATCGTCGAGTACGCGTTCGACTACGCGATCGCCAACGGCCGCAAGAAGGTCACTGCCGTGCATAAGGCCAACATCCTCAAGCACTCCGATGGTCTCTTCCTCAGGGTCGCCCGTGAGGTCGCTGCCGAGTACAAGGACTCGGGGATCGAGTTCGAGGACTACATCGTGGACGCCACCTGTATGCAGCTCGTGCTGCATCCCGAGTGGTGGGACGTACTCGTGCTCCCAAACCTTTACGGCGACATTCTCTCGGACCTGGCGGCCGGCCTCATCGGTGGTCTCGGCATCGCGCCGGGCGCCAACATCGGCACCGACTGCGCCGTCTTCGAGCCAACGCACGGTTCGGCGCCCAAGTACGCGGGTAAGGACATGGCCAACCCGACGGCCGAGATACTCTCGGCTATGCTCATGCTGAACCATCTCGGTGAGCGTGACGCGGCCGATAGGGTCCTCGCTGCT
>JAVERH010000074.1:0-10294 GCA_034007245.1 Coriobacteriia bacterium
GACGCCGAGAGGGTGAACGTCGATATCGGTATCGCATTCCCGGCGGGCTTCATCTCTGATGTGGCCACAGGGCGGGACGGCCTGACGGTCACCGTCTACTCCGACGCCGGGGTGCCCGATGAGGTGAAGGGCGCGATGCGGAGCTTCGTCCGCGAGGCTGCCTACCAGCTTGCAGGCAGGGAGCTGCCGGTCGAGCTGCCGGCCGAGGAGACGATCGTCCTCGGCGAGGATCGCACTGGTGCACAGGTCACGATGCAGGAGAAGATGCGCCCGCTGTTGCTGTTCATGATCCTTATGATGGAGACTTTCTCCATGGCCTCACTCGTATCGACGGAGGTGCTACAGCGCACCGTTACTGCCGTGCTGGTGACGCCGGCCAAGGTCGGGGACTTTCTTGCGGCCAAGACGATATTCGGGACTGCCATGTCGCTCTCGCAGGCCCTCATCATCCTGGCATTGATAGGAGGCATCACCGCCCAGAACTGGTCGCTGATGCTGGTGGTGCTGCTCATGGGCGCGATCATGTTCACCGGCGTGGCACTCTTCGTCGGTGCGGCCGGCAAGGACTTCATCGGTCAGCTCTTCTACTCGATGCTGTTCCTGATCCCGCTACTCGTTCCGGCTGTCTCGGTCATGTTCCCGGGTTCGGCAGCAGCGTGGGTACGGGCGATACCCACATACCCCGTCATCGACGTGCTTGTCCGTGCCACGAGTTACGGGGCTACGTGGTCCGACTCGTGGGGTTCGCTCGCCTATGCCGCGCTGTGGCTTGTCGTGCTCTACGGCGCCGGGGTCATCGCGCTCAAGCGGAAGGTGGAGTCGCTATGAGTCTCACCCGCATCTGGAAGGTCCTGCGCAAGGACCTGGCGCTTGGTCCGCGTTCGCCGATACTGCTCTGGGCGATCGTACTGCCGGTTGCGCTCACGCTGATCCTGCAAGTCGCGTTCGGGTCGCTCTTCGATCCCGAGCCGCGTCTCGGGATATTCGATGAGGGAGGCTCGTCGATCACGGCGGCTATCGCGGATATGGACGGTATCGAGCTGGCGATGTTGGAGAGTGAGGCCGACCTGAGAGCGCAGGTCGAGGCGAACGATCTCGACGCGGGACTCGTGTTGCCGGACGGTTTCGACGATGCGGTGCGTGACGGTGAGAGGCCTGAGCTTGAGTTCTTCATCGGCGGCGAGAGTTACGCCTCCAATCGCATCATCCTTACGGTGACCGCGCTGGACCTGGTCCGCGAGCTGGAGGGCTCCGAGTCGCCGGTCACGGTAGACATCGTGGACTTCGGAGACGCGGGGCTACCGATGTCCGTCAGGCTCATTCCGGTAATCGTCTTCTACGCGCTCGTGATCGCAGGACTCTTCGTTCCGGGTTCGAGTATCGTCGAAGAGAAGGAGCAGGGCACGCTCACAGCCATGCTGGTCACGCCGGTGCGGACTGCCGATGTACTCGTGGCCAAGTGGCTCTTCGGGCTCATCCTGGCAACGGTGATGGGCGTCGCGTCGCTCGCTCTCAATGGCGCGATGGGCTCCAACTGGCCATCTGTGATCCTTGTGGTGATCGTTGCGGCGATGCTCTCAGCCATGCTCGGCATCGTGGTGGGGGTGTTGGCCAGGGACTCTGCGATGATGTTCGGTATCGTGAAGGGTACGGGTATCTTCCTGTTCATGCCGGCAGTCTTCTATGTGTTCCCGGACTGGCCGCAGTGGATCGCCAAGCTCTTCCCGCTCTACTGGATCATCGAGCCGATCTGGCAGGTCTCAGTGATGGGAGCGGCGCTCTCCACGGTGTGGTTCGAGCTCGTCGTGGCACTTGCCATCACGGCTGTGCTTGGCGTGCTTGCGTGGTGGCTTGCGAAGCGCATGCAGGCGCAGATGGCCGGACAGTGATGTTTGGGAACCGTCTACCCCAGGATGCGGGGTGGCAGGAACGGGCCGATGCACATCCACAGGTAGTAGATGAGCAGCAGGATACATAGGCATCCGACCGGAACAGCGGGGACAAGGATCCACCATCGGTTGCGATGTGTCCCGAGTGGTGCCGGGTTCTGTGCGATGTCGCGCTCCCGCACGATGATCCGGTCGTCATCCAGTCTGATGCCGCGGAGGCCTGTCATCCACATGCCTACGCTTGCGGAGCGCGAACGCCGGAGTAGCATCCAGTAGAAGACCGCCCATGCCAACAGGCATGCTGCGAGGAGCCACTGCCCGATCGCAACGGGTCCGGGGGCGGGGAGTCCTTCATAGCCGAGCGCCGTCAGCCACCAGTGCGCGATGTGCTCGGATATCTGGATCCATACCGGCATTGCCGGGTCCGACCCGGCAGTATCACTCGCAAGTGTGGAGAACGTGAGGGCCGTTGGCACGAGTAGCATCGGCCCGAGTCCGATCACGACGTCGGTCGCCCAGGCGCTGTAGCGGCGGCCGAGCGACGCGTGGGGTACGCACGGCCCGTCGTCGGGGCGCACACGACGCTCCACAATGTCCGAGGCGACTTCGGCGGGGTCTCCAAAGTTGTTGAGGACCGATGCCGTATCTCCCCGCTCGTCGATTTCCTCCTGGAGATGAGTGCGGATCTCCCTGGCGATGTCATCGACATCGCGTGCGGGTAAGCCCTTCAGTCCCTGGCGTACTGCAGCCAGGTAGCGGGTCACGTCGGTATGCTCGGCCTGCGTCATCTGCGATCCTTCCCCCCGAGATCGTTCAGCGCCGCCGCGACGGTCTCCCACTCGGTCCAGGCCCGGTCGCGGAACGTCCGTCCGGCCTGGGTGATCCGGTAGTACTTGCGCGGACCGGCGGGACCTTCATCCGACCATGCCGCGGACACGAGCCCATCGGCCTCGAGCCGGCGGAGAACAGGGTAGACGGTCCCTTCGCCGGCGATGAGCCCGCCGCGCTCCTTGAGCTCGCGCACGATCGCATAGCCGTAGAGCTGCTCCTGGTCGACGAGGCTCAGGATCATCAGCTCGATGATGCCCTTGCGAAGCTGGGTCGACCAGGAGGCGAAGCCGTCTGCGGGCGCCGGTGTGGGGCGCTTTGCCATGCGGTTCTCGTTCCTCGAGGATACTGTGCAATAAACAGTACCCTGTGAGGTGTATGTGGTGCAAGTGCCTGCGCGACACAGGTCACATCTCGGCGTGTGTCAGTGTCCTGACCTCCGGAGGCACGCGTGCGGTAGACTGCGAGTCTGGACCGTGACCGCCGATCATCCCCGGAGAGCAGCCGATGCCGATCATCGATGCACACACGCATGCTTTTCCTGACTCGATCGCACCTGCAGCCGTCAGTAGCCTCGTGGGGTGTCAAGGCGTGCGGTCGTACTACGACGGTACCGTGCGAGGGCTTCTGGCCTCGATGGACTCCCACGGCATCGGGCGTTCCGTACTCGCTCCGGTCGCCACGAAGCCGTCGCAGGTGTGCAGTATCAACGATTGGGTGACCGCTATCGACGACCCGCGGATCGTCCCGCTCGGCGCGATGCACCCCGACTTTCCGGATCCTGAGGTGGAGGTCGCGCGTCTGGCGTCGTGCGGGGTGCAGGGCATCAAGCTGCACTCCCAGAACCAGGACTTCTCGCCCGAGGAGTCCCGGATGGCACCTATCTACGACGCGGTGATCCGGCACGGGATGACGATCCTGTTCCATGCCGGAGGTTTCGTGATCGATGAGGGAACACAGGCCCGCCCGCAGAAGTTCGCGCAGATGCTCGATGAGTGGCCGGGCCTCGTGTGTGTGCTTGCCCATATGGGTGGGTACCGATTCTGGGATGAGGTGCGCGAGCATCTCTGCGGGCGAGATGTCTACTTCGATACAGCCTACGTGCCGGGCAACCTGCCCGATGAGGAGCTGCTCTCGCTCATACGCGATCATGGCGCCGGACGTGTGCTCTTTGGCTCCGATGGCCCCTGGGCCGACGCCGGACGCGATGCGGCACACCTCGGCCGTCTCGGCTTGAGCGAGGCCGAGCTCGAGCAGGTGTTGTATGCCAACGCGATGGCACTCTACTGCCCGGCGAATGCTGTCAGGGACACTGCTGCTCCGGAGTGTGCCTGAAGGGTATAATCTGTGTGGTACCCAGCGTCGGAGGAGAAGATGGGTTCGCACATCCTGCTCGTCGAGGACCATCCGCAGAACGCCTATCTCATGACGTACCTCCTGGAGAGCCGGGGTTACGAAGTGGAGGCCGTGGTCGATGGTACCGAGGCGCTGGAGGCGCTAGAGCAGCGCGCACCCGGCCTCATTCTCATGGATATGCAGCTGCCTGGGATCGACGGCTATGAGGCCACCCGGCGTATCAAAGCCGATGACCGCTTCAAGGACATCCCGCTCGTCGCGGTCACAGCGCACTCGATGCGTGGAGACCAGGACAAAGCGATCGCTGCGGGATGTGATCTCTACGTCACCAAGCCGATCAATGGCGATGAGTTCCTTGCGTTGGTGGAGAAGTTGCTCCCCTTGTAAGTGCGGGCTGGTCCCGTTCGGCTCTCGCGTGCTGGCGGATGACCCCCTATACTGTAGGTTCGCGCTCCGGTCCTCCGGTCCGGGTCTCGGATGGCGGTATGTCGTGAACCTGGTCAGGTCCGGAAGGAAGCAGCCATAAGCGGCCTCTGCCGGGTGTCCGGGGCCTGGGCCCGAGTACCGGAGCGCACACGCAACAGCCCGGCTCGCCGCGCGCGGACCGACCGACGCACTCCGAGGAGCACGTTTCATGACCCACCTCTCCTGGTATCGCAAGTACCGTCCGCAGGTCTTCGAAGATGTCGTCGGCCAGCCCCATATCGAACAGACGCTGCGCAATGCGGTCGCCGAGGGCGCAGTGGCGCATGCCTATCTCTTCACCGGCCCGCGTGGCACGGGCAAGACGACCACCGCTCGTATCCTTGCTAAGGCACTCAACTGCGAGCAGGGCCCGACCACCACTCCGGACGACACATGCGAGCAGTGCCGGGCGATCGCGGAAGGCACACACCCGGATGTCTATGAGCTCGACGCGGCTTCGCGTACCGGTGTGGATGATGTGCGTGAGCAGATCATCGGACGTCTCAACTATGCGGCGTCGCGTGGTGGCTACAAGGTCTACATCATCGACGAAGTGCATATGCTTTCCACCTCGGCGTTCAACGCGCTGCTCAAGTCGCTCGAGGAGCCGCCCGCCCGTACCGTCTTCATCATGTGCACCACGCATCCCCATAAGGTGCCCGAGACGATCCACTCCCGTTGCCAGCGGTTCGACTTCCGGCGTCTGTCGGTGGAAGATATCGTCGGTCGGCTGCGCGTCATCGCTCAAGCAGAGTCGGTGGACGTGCCGGACGGCGCACTCACACTCATCGCCAAGCATGCGCTCGGCGGGATGCGCGATGCGATCGCAACGCTCGAGCAGCTCGCCTCCTTTGGCGGTGGCACGATCGGCCTGGAGGACGTCGAGGGACTTCTCGGCGAGATGGATGCCGATGCGCTTCTGGAGGCAGCCGCCTTCATCCTCGAGCGCGATATCGCTGGTGCCTTCAGATTCGTGGGAAGACTGGCCGACACGGGTGTCGACATGGGAGAGTTCGTGAAGGGCCTCGTCAAGCACTTCCGTGATCTGTTCGTTCTCGCGGCGGTCGGTGCGGATGTCGCGGTGGACACGACCTCTCGCGATCTCGGTCGGCTGCAGGACCAGGCATCCCGATTCGGCGCGGATCGCATCGGGCGCATCCTGGAGTTGCTGGATCGTCTGACGACCGAGCTGCGCTACGCTGCCGATCAACGCCTTGCGGTCGAGGTCGCGATGACTCGCATGGCGCGTCCGCACGGCGATCTCACGCTGGAATCACTCGCCGAGCGGATCGATGCGCTCGAGGCGGGCGCGCCGCTTGTGGAGTACGCGGCTGCCACATCGTCTGTTCCCGCGGCCCCGGTCGTGGTTCCGGCGGTTCCTGCCGAGGAGCCTGAGGTGCGTACGAAGCCTGCGGTCCCGGCCGGAGTACCCGTGTCCACAGCACCGGCGAGCACCCACCGGGCGCCCGCTGGTGACCTGGATGTGGCGGCGGTCAAGCGTGCCTGGCCGGCGGTTCTGGCGGAGATCAAGAAGATCCGTGCCCCCCGGGCGCACATCTTCAACGGGACCGAGGCGGAGATCGCCTCCGGTACACTCATCGTCGAGTTTCCGGTCGATCAGAACTTCGCACTGGAGCTCGCACGCGATACGGAGACTCTCGACGTGCTCCGCCGGGCCGTACGTGCCGTGCTCGGCCAGGAGCTACCCGTGGAGTATCGCCTGGGGCGGCAGGGAAGCTCGAACGGGGCCGCCGTGCCCTGCGATCCCCCGTCGCCGGCACCCGCAGATCCGCAGCAGGAGCAGGCGCCGCCGCGTACTCAGTCCTCGGCGGCTTCAGATGCGCCTGCCGATGAGGTCGATCTCGAGTCCGTACTCGCCGAACTCGGCGGAGAGCTGATCGAGGATGTCACACCAAAACCAGAAGATGTCTGACGGATAGGAGAGCGTATGAAGCCGAACATGCAGAACGTGATGAAGCAGGCTCAGAAGATGCAGGCCGAGATGGCTCGCGTCCAGGAGGAGCTGAAGGATGAGCGCGTCGAAGCCTCGGTCGGTGGTGGAGCCGTGAAGGTCGTCATGACCGGAGAGCTCACGGTCAGCTCGGTCTCCATCGATCCGGCTGCTGTGGACGTGGAGGACATCTCCATGCTCGAGGACATGGTCGCGGCGGCGCTGAACGAGGCGTTGCGTCAGACCCAGGATCTCACCTCGCGCAAGATGTCGGCAGTCACTGGCGGGCTCGGTCTCCCCGGTGGGATGTTCTAGCGATGGCGTTTTACGCACCGCCGATCGCCCGGCTACTGGAGGAGCTCGAACGGCTCCCCGGCATAGGTCCCAAGTCTGCACAGCGCCTTGCATACCACATCCTGCGCGGGGATACCGAGACGGCGCGCCGTCTGGCAGACGCGATCGTCGAGGTGAAGCGCTCGATCCACTTCTGCGAGCGCTGCTTCAACTTCGCCGAAGCGGAGCTCTGTGATATCTGTGCTGACCCGGGGCGCGATGCCACGATCCTGTGCGTCGTGGAGGAACCGCGCGATGTGGTGGCCGTCGAGCGGACAGGTGAGTTCCACGGCACGTACCACGTGCTGCAGGGCGCCATCTCGCCGATCGACGGTATCGGTCCGGATCAGCTTCGCGTCCGCGAGCTTGTGGACCGGGTGGGGCGTGGCGGTATCGCGGAGGCGATCATCGCCACCGATCCCGATATCGAGGGTGAGACGACCGCGCTCTATCTCGCGCGGCTCATGAAACCGCTCGGTGTCCGCGTGACCCGCATCGCGTCAGGCCTTCCGGTAGGCGGAGACCTGGAGTATGCGGACGAGGTGACACTCGGCAAAGCCCTCGAAGCTCGCCGTGAGATGGACTGATGGAAGATTATTCCTACCGTTCACCGACTGACCCACGCCGCTGGCAGTGACGCCCGGGTGATGGCCCGCAGGCCCGCGCGTATCCTTGTGAAGCTATCAACAGCTCGTGACACAGCATTGGTGTTCGACCAGACTCCAGGCCGTTCGGCCGACCTCATCCCAGGAAGGGGGAGCCCATGCCACAACTGACGGAGATCCGCTGGCACGCACGTGCCGGCCAGGGCGCCGTCACGGCAGCGAAGGTGGTCGCTGAGACCGCACTTGCGGCCGATCAGTACATGCAGGCGATGCCCGAGTACGGCCCCGAGCGCATGGGAGCGCCGATCAAGGCGTTCACCCGTATCTCGTCCGACCCGATCGAGATCCACTGCAACATCGAGAGCCCTGACATCGTGATCGTGCTCGACGATTCGCTTCTCGATGTCGTCGATATCGCAGAGGGTATCCACGATGGTGGTGTCATCCTCATCAACACATGCACTCCGCCCGATCAGGTCAAGACACGGCTCGGTGTCTCCGACAGTGTCCGTGTGGCCTCTGTCGATGCCTCAGGCATTGCACTCGACACCATCAAGCGCGACATCCCCAACACGCCGATGGTGGGTGCGCTGATCAAGCTCACCAGCGTCGTGGATATGGACACGTTCAAGAGCCTCCTGGCCAAGAACCTCTCCAAGAAGTTCGGCCAGGAGATGATCGATGCGAACTGGGCGTCGGTCGATCGTGCATTCACGGAGGTGACCGTGGCATGACGTGGGATATGTCCGGAATGAGCGAGTGGACGTACAAGCAGTTCCCTCCGGGTGCGGTGATCCCGGACGCTGGCAACAGCGATGAGTACATCACCGGTGGCTGGCGGAGCGAGCGTCCCTGGCGTGACGATAAGAAGTGCACGCAGTGCCTGCTGTGCTGGATCGTGTGTCCCGACTCCTCCATACACGTTGCGGATGAGAAGGTCACGACCTTCGATCTGGACCACTGCAAGGGCTGTGGTATCTGTGCGCAGATATGTCCCGTGGGTGCGATCGAGATGGTCCCTGAAGGCTGCGATCTGCCGGAGGTGAAGTAGATGGCCGAGCACAAGACTCTTGCGACTACCGGTAACAGTGTGGTGGCCGAGGCGATGCGGCAGTGCAAACCCAATGTCATGGCTGCCTATCCCATCACTCCGCAGACGACGATCGTCGAGGAGTTCGCTGGCTTCGTTGCCAAGGGCAGGACCGACTGTGAGTACGTCACGGTCGAGTCCGAGCACTCGGCGATGAGTGCGTGTATCGGCGCTTCCGCAGCCGGTGCGCGTGTCATGACCGCCACATCCTCACAGGGCCTTGCGCTCATGTGGGAGGAGCTCCATATCGCATCGGGTATGCGTCTGCCGATCATCATGGCCAACGCGAACCGTGCACTGTCCGCACCGATCAACATTCACTGCGACCACAGCGACATCATGGGTGCGCGTGATACCGGCTGGCTGACGTACTTCGCCGAGACTGCACAGGAAGCCTACGACAACACGATCATGGCGGTCCGCGTGGCGGAGCACTCAGACGTGATGCTGCCAGCCATCAGTGCACTCGACGGGTTCATCACCACCCACTCGATCGATCGTGTCGATGTCATGGATGACGCTTCGGTCGAGGGTTTTGTGGGCGAATACGAGCCCAAGAACGCCCTTCTCGACACGGACACGCCGGTACTACATGGCTCGTTCTCCGGTCTTGGCGGCCCGTTCTTCGAGTTCAAGCGTCAGCAGCGAGAGGCAATGGATAACGCACGCGCGGTCATCAAGCAGGTCGGCGACGAGTATGCGGCGCTCTCCGGTCGCACCTTCGGTGTCATCGAGACCTGGGGCATGGAGGACGCGGAGATCGCGATCGTCGTGCTCGGTTCTACAGCCGGTAACGCCCGTCACGTCGCACGTGGTCTGCGCGCCAACGGCCAGAAGGCCGGTGTGGTGAAGATCCGTGTGTGGCGTCCGTTCCCGTATACTGAACTTGCCGCAGCTCTTCAGGGTGTCAAGGCGGTCGCAGTACTCGATCGCGCCGAGTCCTTCGGTGCCGAGGGTGGGCCGCTCTTCCTCGAGACGCGTGGTGCGCTATACGACGCTGAGGTACGCGTGCCGGTCGTCGGCTACATCTACGGTCTCGGCGGCGCGGATGTGCGTCTCGAGCTCATGGAGCGCGTCTATCAGGACCTGTCAGACATCGCCGCAGGCGGTGCGGCTCCGGGTAGCCTTGTCTACCTCGGCGCGCGAGAGGAGGCATAAGACCATGGCGAACCTGAAGGAACTCACGCATCGCGAGGACCGTCTTGCCGGCGGTCACCGGCTCTGTGCCGGATGCGGCGCCTCCATCGCCGTACGGCAGGTACTGCTTGGCGCGGGCGAGGACCCTGTCGTTGTCGGCTGTGCCACCGGATGCCTCGAGGTGTCCACCACGATCTACCCGTACTCGTCGTGGAAGACGCCGTTCATCCACAACGCGTTCGAGAACTCTGCGGCGACGATCTCCGGTGTGGAAGCTGCATTCAACGGCCTCAAGCGCGCAGGTAAGATCGATCCCGACAAGAAGGTTCGATTCGTCGCGTTTGGCGGAGATGGCGGTACGTACGACATCGGCCTGCAGGCGCTCTCCGGTGCCATGGAGCGCGGGCACGACATGGTCTATGTCTGCTACGACAACGGTGCGTACATGAACACCGGCATCCAACGTTCCTCTGCTACGCCGAAAGGTGCCTGGGCGACTACCGCCGAGGTCGGTATCGCGCAGGCAGGCAAGCCGCAGGCCCGCAAGGACCTTACCGCGATCATCGCTGCCCATGGTGTGCCGTATGTCGCACAGGCGTCTGTCTCGCACTGGAAGGACCTCACCGCCAAGGCCGAGAAG
>JAVERH010000094.1:0-8885 GCA_034007245.1 Coriobacteriia bacterium
AGTACGACTGCCTCTCTGAGTATGAGATACGCCACAAAAGCGATAGCCAGTGCCGTCCATGGCACGGCCAACATCGACCTCCAGTGAGCTTCTGCGGAGTGCGGTAGCCCATCGACGCACTCGTCCATTCTGTCCCGGGCTGGCTGACTCAAGAACTCATATGTGAAGACCAGCGAGAAAATCGGCCAGATGATCAAGTACCGTGTCGAGAAGCCAAGAGCCTCGAGACCGCCATAGCCGTAGTGAAGCCACAGATGTAGCTCATAACCTCCCATGCCAATAACGAACATCAGGAACGCGAATGCCGAGAGCCACATCGGTCGACGTCGGAGGAATGCCGCCCAGTGCAGCCTCCTGAGGGCACGTGACTCCTCGGGGTGCACGGAGGGCTCTGCGCGATCGATCAAAATCATCCCCTAGTTGTGGGCAGACGGGTGAAAGACATCGTGACCATGGGAGACGCCTGCAGGTTCAGCGCGCCGATTCGCCGCGCCTCGTGTGGCTCTCTGCGGTCGGCAGAACTGGCCTGTGGAATCGAAAAGCGGCGTGCGACGCCCTGCGCGCTGACTCTGATAGCAGGGCATCGCACGCCATTGACCTTAGTACCTGAGAGTGCCCCAACAGTAGCA
The DNA here is from genome assembly GCA_034007245.1 of Coriobacteriia bacterium. Taxonomy (GTDB): domain Bacteria; phylum Actinomycetota; class Coriobacteriia; order Anaerosomatales; family Anaerosomataceae; genus Anaerosoma. Next base: position 630 of record JAVERH010000094.1, read on the forward strand.
GTCTCTGGTGCTGGAGCCCACGGGATTAAGGTTCATCCGCCAGGATCCGGCTGTGGACTGCGACACCCGGACTCCAGAGGAGTTGCCTGGGGCAACCGTCTGCGTCCTCACTCTTGTCCACAATTGCCCAGGTTTAGAATATTCCGTGTAGCAGTACACGTCGCGTGCGGAGGATGAGGCGTTCGTGTAGCTGTTGTCGACGAACGTAGACAGTCCGATCGCGCCTGAGTAGACGTAGTACTGCGTGGGATATAGGGTGACCCCTACGCTCGCCGCGCTCGCAACGGTCGGCACCATGAGGAGTGCCATCAGTACCAGAAGTGCGATCCGCCGTGCAAGACTCTTCTTCATACGAAACCCCTCTGCTTTGTGGACCAGCTACAGACATACAAATTGCGAGCATTCATAGATCACCCCCCTCGACCTGGCTTACGGAAAACAACCCCCTTGATAGCGCACTTCATCCGCCGTCATGCTCGCCGACATCCCCTTGATCAGTCGGCACTGTTCTAGCGGCTCTGTTTCTAGAAAGGATGAGTGCAGAAGAATAGACCGCGACTGAATATACCCAAGTTCAGACATTTTTCCCGCACATGTACCATGCGGTCGCGGCAGAACTCGAGAAAAGGTCAAACCGCTCCATCGTCCTTAAGCCAAAGGCTTGTTCCCTGGCCTTGTTGAAACGCCCCCGGATTTGGTGCCCGATTTGGTGCCCAAATACATGGTGACTGTTGGTACTCGTTGGTACCTATTGGGACTCACCGCAGCTCCGCTGTACCAACGAGTCCCAACAAGTACCAACAGTCACAAGCACAATCAGGATTCGAATTCCCTTGGGGGCACCATAAAACCGCAGGTCAGAGGCCTGAATATCCCTGTTGCGTGCTTGAAATCGGGCTACAATTCGAGGCCGTCTGAGGGCTCTCCGGAGGACAAAGCCGCAGCTCAAAGGCCATTTCGGCCCCAATTTGTCGCCCAAAAATCCCTGTTGCTGAGAATCGGTCTTCGACTTCGGCGTGTCGCCCGATTTGTCGCCCGAATTGAGTTGGCATAAAAACGACTACAGTTGTCTGCAACTGTGGTAACTTATATGCCATGAGGACACCTTCCGACATGGAGCTCGCACGCGCGACGGCCGCATTCGAACGTGCCGGCGGAGTGCTCGGTACCTCCGAGGCGCTTTCCTCAGGCATCGAGGAGCGCACGCTTTACTGGATGCGTGACGCAGGCCTCGTCGAGGCGCTCTCCCGGGGGGTCTACCATCTCGCCGCATCGCCGCTGCCCGCATATCCCAGCGTAGCCGCGGTCCTGAGGCGCGTCCCCCGCGCGGTCCTGTGTCTGGTGAGCGCACTCGAGTTCCACGGGATCGGCACGCAGATCCCGGCCGCGGTGCAGATCGCGCTGCCACGGGGAGTCAAGGCGCCGAGGATCGCCTACCCGCGCATCGAGCGGTTCTCGATGAGCGCCGAGGCCATCGCAGCCGGCGTCGAAGAGCACGACATGGACGGAACGCCCATCCGGGTGTTCGATCTCGCCAAGACCGTCGCCGACTGCTTCAAGTACCGCAATCGCATCGGACAGGACGTGGCCATCGAGGCGCTGCAGGAGACGATCCGTTCTCGCCGCGCGACGCCTGCGCAGCTGATGCGCTACGCCAAGGTCGACCGGGTGGAGCAGGTCATGCGCCCCTACCTCCAGGCGCTGATGTGAGCACCCAGTCCTCGATCGAGATACGCCGCCGACTGAAGGCGCGAGCAGCAGAGCTGGACTTGGACTTCCAGCAGGCGGTTCTCTACTACGCGATGGAGCGGTTCCTCTTCCGACTGTCGAAGACGCGGTGGTCGGATCGTCTCGTGGTCAAAGGCGCCGTCATGCTGCGCGTGTGGGATGCCGCAGTCGCGCGGCCGACCCGCGACATCGACTTCCTCGGGCGCGTCGACAACACCCCGGAGGCGATCCGTGGCATCGTCGCCGAATGCCTCTCGATCCAGCTCGATGATGGCCTCGCGTTCGAATCCGAGATCCACGCCGAACCCATCACCGTCGAGGATCGGTATCCCGGCGTCCGCGTGAAGGTTGCAGGGGACTTGGGCGGGGCACGGTTCGTCCTGCGGCTCGACGTCGGGATCGATGACGCCGTCGTGCCGGATCCTGGTTGGGTCGACTACCCCGTTCTGCTGCAGGACGAGTCTCCGAGGATCCTCGCCTACCAACCCGCCACCGCCATCGTCGAGAAGTTCCAGGCGATGATCGAGATCGGTCTGGCCAACAGCCGGATGAAGGACTATCACGACATCTGGATGCTCTTGCGCACCCTGGAGTTCGATGGTCAAGATCTCGCCGACGCCATGAGCGCGACGTTTCAGCGCCGCGGCACGGAGCTGCCCGCCGAGACGCCCGCGGAGCTTACGCGCGAATACACCGGGCAGCCGGAGACCTCGCGGATGTGGGACACGTATCGGAAGGGGTTCCCGGGGCCAGTGATGGACCTGCCGGAGGATCTCCAAGAGGTCGCCGACGCTGTCGCCGCATTCGTGATGCCCGCCGCAGTAGCTGCGGCGGGCGGTGCTGCCTTCGACGAGAAGTGGACGCCGATTGCCGGGTGGGCGCGGGAGAGCTGACGGCCCGGCGGACCGAGTATCTCGCGGTCGGTTCGATACCCCTCGGATTTGTCGCCCGATTTGTCGCCCAAATACATGGTGACTATTGGTACTCGTTGGTACCTATTGGGACTCACCGCAGCTCCGCCGTACCAAGTAGTCCCAATAGTCACCAATAGTCACAAGCACAATCAGGATTCGAATTCCCTTGGGGGCACCAGATTCTACGTAGACCTCTCTGTGGAAACAGAGGGGTCTAGCTGCTGGTTTACGGCGAGACGCTTCTGGCGACGAACGCTCGAAGGGGCGAAAGTGTGCCATTCGCGTGCCATGTGTGCCACAGATGTCCGTACACGGGCGTTGCCTAGAGTACTTGCGATCGTTGTTATAGTTTGTCAAATAAGCTATAACATGTGTGCGCTATGTTATAGGAGAAGGCGCAAGCTATAACAGGACAGCTGCGTATTGCAGTCTGGTGAGCGAGGAGGGCGAAGTGGCGGAGTTCGAGCGACGTGTTTGGGAGCCCAGCCCCGACGGACTGACCCGCCGGGATCGCCGCCCGTGCGAGTACTACACCTATCTGCCGGACCGTCTCATGACTCGCGACTACATGTTGACGGGCGAAACCGCAGCAGATGTCGCCGATGCGGAGAACGCTGTCACCGCGTTGAACGTCCGGGCAAGCGCGCTTGCCAGTACGGAGGTGCTCGCTCGAATCCTCCTGCGGGCTGAATCTGTGGCGTCTTCGAAGATCGAGGGTTTGGTGGTGGGCCCAAGGCGCTTGTTGGAGGCCGAGGTCGCGCGTGATGTTGACGGTGCGACTAGTGACGTCACCGCGGCGGAGGTGTTGGCCAATGTCGATGCGATGGACCGGGCGATCAAGCTCTCGGGCGAGGGAGTGAGTATCACGCCAGACTTGCTGCGCGAGGTTCATCGCAGTCTTCTCGCAGGTACCGCTGCCGAGCAGTATGGCGGCAAGTTCCGCGAGGAGCAGAATTGGATTGGCGGCAGCGACTACAACCCATGCACTGCCGCGTTCGTGCCGCCCCCGTGGGAGCTGGTCGAAGGCTTGGTGGATGATCTGTGCACGTTCTGCAACGATGATTCGCTCCCGGCGATCGCTCAAGCTGCCATCGCGCACGCGCAGTTCGAGACCATCCACCCCTTCATTGACGGCAATGGGCGAACGGGTCGAGCCCTTGTGCATATGGTGATGCGCCGCCGTGGCTTGGCGCCGCGCGTGCAACCGCCAATCTCGCTTGTCTTGGCTACCATCTCAGCGGGCTACATCGAAGCGCTCGGGGCCTACCGGCATACGGGCGACTCGGATTCGGCCGCGGCGATTGAGGGCGTGAATCGCTGGGTCGCTCTATTCGCGGGCGCATGTGCGCGAGCAGTTGAGGACGCGGAGGGCTTCGAGGACCGCATGCACGAGATCGAGGCTGGGTGGCGTGCGCGACTGGGCGGCGTGCGGCGCGGATCTTCTGTGGACCTTCTCCTCGGGCTGCTCCCGGGCGCACCGGTGATCACCGTCGGGGGTGCGGCGGCGATGCTTGGGCGCACGTTTGCTGCAGTGAACAACGCGGTTGATGTTCTTGTGGGCGCGGGCGTCTTGCGCCAAGTCAATGTGGGGCGAAGGAATCGGGCATTTGAGTCTGCCGAAGTGATCGAGGCATTTATCGGGCTCGAACGTCAGCTCGCAAGTCCTGCGGATGACACTCGTGTTGAGCCTCCCGCTCGCCCGACGCCGCGCAGGCCTGGCTAGGCATCGGGGCGCACAGGCAGACACGTGGGTTGCGGGTTCGCGTCGTTTCTCGTGAGAAAGGCTACGCATCTGTTGAGTGTTGGGCGCGCCGTGCGCTCACTGGTGCAAACGCTACACATGCGCGCCTGTTGAAACGCCCCGGGTTTGGCGGAGGCTCTTCGGCCGGGATCGCGCCATGGATTTGTCGCCCGATTTGTCGCCCAAGTACCTGGTGAATCGCCCCGGGTTCAGTGGAGACTCACTTCTTTGGCTCCCACAGTATCGTTCGCGGCCAGCTCAAGCCAGTAGAGACCCCGAAGCGCTCGCGGTTGGCATCGATGTAGTCGACTACTTCCTCTGTCGGCGGTCGAGCTCCGCCCCGAAGAAAGCCGCGGCACTCTTAAGGATCTCGTTGGCGCGTTTCAGCTCACGATTCTCGCGCTCGAGTTCCTTCATGCGGGTCCGCTCGTCGGTCGTCAGGCCCGGTCTCAGGCCCTCGTCGGTCTCCGCCCGGCGCACCCACAGCCGCAGCGTCTCAGGACTCATCCCGAACTTGCCCGCGATCGAGCGGATCGCGGCGTACTGCGAGTCGTACTCGGGTCCGTGCTCGAAGACCATCCGCACCGCACGTTCACGCACTTCGACTGGGTAACGCGTTCGTCTGTCCATGACCCCATCCTCTCGAACGATGGAGTCTCCGGGAAACCCGGGGCGATTCACCCTGTTGCGTGCATAATATCGGGCAACAACTCCGAGCTCTTGGGGTGTGCCACTGAGGACAAAACCCCAGCTCAGATGGCGTGTCGATGCCTCTATGCCGCCCGATAGCATTCCCCGTTGCCGTAATCGGTGTTCGGCTGAGTTGTTGCCCGATTTGTTGCCCGATTGCGCGGGGAAATGTCGGGGCACGATCATTGATGCCCCTCTCGCCCGAGGCCGCTCTGACCGTCGGCGGACTTCGAGGGGCTCTACCGGCTCGAGCAGGCCCCCAACGAGTACATCAGGGTCCAAGGAATCGAGCACCCATTGAACCCGGGGCGTTTCAGGTATATGCTAAAAAAAGTAGGGGTTGCTTTCTTGAAGCAGTTGTGTAGGGGTGATTGCATGCCTTCTGTCTTGAGACGATTACTGCAAGGTATCGCTCCCGCGCTGCTGTCAGCTATTGTGGTGCTTGTTATGCCAGCGGCTGCGTTTGCTCTTCCTTACTACGTCGCGGGTTACGCCACAAGCTCCCAAGGTCAGCACTATAACTCCTGGGGCACCGCGGGGAGTGTCTACTGGTACCCGTCTGACGTCTTGACATTGTCCTCTGGCGGCGAACACGTCAGTTCGATTTACGTGCGCAGGGGCGACCAATACTTGATTGAAGTCGGTGTATGGTGGGATAGCCCCACTCACCCGCAGAATCTGCTTTGGGTACGCAACAATTACGTGTGGGTAGCCTGTAACGATCATGCTCCTGGACACAATTGCTCCGTCGGTCTGTATAATCCTTACACAATCAGGTACATCGGTGGGAATGTATGGCGTGTCTGGATTAACAACGAGGTGGCCTCTGATGTGACCAACTCTGGATTTACCTACGGAAACTCGATGGTCGGAAGCGAACGGAAGTATCGATTCGACAGCACTCACGACTGGAATAAAACGTCGTCTAAATACAACCAATACTATGTTTACTCAAGTAATCAGTGGATTCGCCCAACGGGGTTTACCTACATCAGTACCGACACTCCTCCGTACAGCATGCGATACAACAGCGCCACCGGGTGGCTCGCATGTGATCTGTATTAGTGATTCCGTCCAAGGAGGCTGGGCATATGAGGGGCAGAAGAGGGGTTCTGATTACTGTCGCAATTGTCTCTGTTATTGCGATCGTTTTTGCTCTAGGGTCTATTAGCTTCAACGATGTGAGTGAGTCCTCACGGGAGGACACCCAAGCCACGGCGTATCCAATACCAGGGACTCTTGCTGTCTCGGCGGATCCGCTGTACCCCACGGAGGATCCGGGCGCTGCTGCGGTAGATTCTTTCGCTCGGGTAGCAGCGGACCGAGAGGCCGCGCTGGCGCTCGTCGCCCCTGGAGTGAGCTTTCCTGATCCTGAGGTCATGGGTGAGCCTACGAGAATCGTGATCACAGGTGACCCCGATACGTCGTGTGAGACTGCCGGATACCGCGCAGTGTACGCGAACAAAGTCGAGCTGGACGCTGAGCCTGGCAAGACTGACGCGGAATTCGAGGACGGTCTTCTGCCCGGAATCACCCCCGCTGCATTGCCCGTGTTGGCACCTCGCTTCGAGGACGGACGCAAGGCCATCTATGAGGTGTCAACGGTTAGCGGAACGCGGGTCCTGCTCAGGCGCGCCGGGTTCCAGCTTATGCCTGATGGAGAGAGGTGTCCGGTGCCTGCTGCGATTGGCTGGCGTAAAGATGATGTTGGCTACTGGTTACAATCGAGACCCGGTGTCGGTGTGACGCTCGACCAACTGCTCGTAATTGCGGAGCAGGTTGTCAGGTAGGCGGACGGCGCCTCTGTCCGGTTCTCTGAGAAAGGCGTCATAGGCCTGAGCATTCACTGCGGCAGATAGTACCGGATTCAAGTGAAACGCCCCGGGTTTGACGGAGGCTCCTTGGCTGGGATTGCGCCCACGATTTGTCGCCCAAATACTTGGTGACTGTTGGTACTCGTTGGTACCTATTGGGACTCGCCGCAGCTCTCGAGTGCCAACGAGAACCAATAGTCACCAACAGTCACAAGCACAATCAGGATTCGAATTCCCTTGGGGGCACCACAAAACCGCAGGTCACAGGCCGGAAATTCCCTGTTGCGTGCTTGAAATCGGGCATCAGATCGTGCCGTTCTGAGGGCTACGCTGAGGGCAGAACCCCAGCTCAGAGGCGATTTCCGCACAATCTTGGTGCCCAAGAATCCCTGTTGAATCGCCCCGGGTTCAGTGGAGACTCACTTCTTTGGCTCCCACAGTATCGTTCGCGGCCAGCTCAAGCCAGTAGAGACCCTCGAACTCGGCCGGTGGTATGTCTCCGATCGGTTCCAGCAGCCGCCTGTTGTTGAACCAGTCGACCCACTCCAGCGTCGCGTGTTCCACGTCGTCGATGCTGCGCCACGGTCCCTTCCTGCGGATGACCTCGGTCTTGTACAGGCCGTTGATCGTCTCGGCCATCGCGTTGTCGTAGGAGTCCCCCTTGCTGCCGACCGACGCCACGGCGCCGGCTTCCGCGAGCCTTTCGGTGTAGCGGATCGAGAGGTACTGCACGCCGCGATCCGAGTGATGGATCACGCCGTCGGCGTCGCCGCCGCGTGACCACACCGCCATCTCGAGCGCGTCGATCGCCAGATCGCTCCGCAAGGAGCTCGAGACCCTCCAGCCCACGATCTTCCGGGAGTACACGTCGATGACGAACGCGACGTAGACGAAGCCCCTCCAGGTCGCAACATACGTGATGTCGGCGACCCACAGCTGGTTCGGGCGGGTCGCTTCGAACTTGCGCTCCACGAGGTCAGCGGGCCTGTCGACACGGTCGTCTGAGATCGTCGTGACCTTGTACGCGCCACGACGCACGCCGGAAAGCCCCAGCTCACGCATCAATCGCGTGACCGTGCACCGGGTCACAGGGATGCTCTCCCGGTTCATCTGTCTCCAGACCTTCCGGGCGCCGTAGCAGCCGTCGTAGCTCGCGGCATGCACGCGCTCGATCTCAGGCTTGAGCCCCTCGTCGCGAACCGCTCTGGCCGAGGGCGGGCGCGTCTTGGCGGCGTAGTAGGTTGATGGGGTGATCGGCAGGACCTCGCAGATCGGCTCGACCCCGAAGCGCTCGCGGTTGGCATCGATGTAGTCGACTACTTCCTCTGTCGGCGGTCGAGCTCCGCCCCGAAGAAAGCCGCGGCACTCT
>JAVERH010000075.1:0-10223 GCA_034007245.1 Coriobacteriia bacterium
GCGAACCTGTTCGCATTCACCGCCAAGTGGGTGTGCACCGAGATATCCCCAGGAGCTTCTCGAGAGGGGACTCCTCGGATGGTGTTTCTCACTCGCCCTTTTGATCGCGACTCTCGTGGTGATCGTACCGGTGTCAGACGTCTTCCAATGCCTGCATGGTGCGGTCAGTGGGAGTGAAGCGGAGGAGGACGAGGTCGTGTGAAAGGGGCGCGCATGAGCGTGGGGCGTCGTTTCGGCATCCTGATCGGGCTGCTTGTTCTGATTCTGTGGGTGCCTGTCCTAGCGACTGGCCTGCGGTCGCTACGCTCGAGAGATCGCCTGGGTCGTTCGGACGCGTTGATCACAACCGGCGTGTATCGGTACGTACGCCATCCTCTCTATGCGGGTCTGAGCTTTTCGGTGGTCGGGGTGGGTCTCACCCTCGGAAGTCGGCTACTGATAGCGGGCGGTGCGGTGTGGCTCTTTGTCACGTGGGTGTGGTCGGTTGGTGAGGAACGTGACCTCATGCGACGTTTTGGTTCTGCTTACGAGGTGTACCGGTCGTCGACGCCGCGGACGGTTCCTCATATCACTCGACTATGTGCGGATCTCCGGCGCGGTGGAGCTGTGGGAGGCTGACCCGTTCCGGGTATCCAGGAGGACCCATGGACTAAGAGGTGAACCCGTCACCGGCGTCGGGTGATTGGTGCGGGTCATCGGGCGGGTATACACCTGGAGTCGCGCCCCCGGCGAAGGATATCGGTGTGTACACAAGCCTCGGCAGGAGTGTATCGGCACTCGCTGTGACCTTCGGTCATGATCCCCTGGTGTTCCGCGATAGCCCGGTCCGGCCTCCGCCAGACTACCCCGGCTGCCTACACAGCCACTTTCGTCTCCACGGTTCGTCACACTCAACAGCATCGTCGACCCTCCGGCTGCGCTCGCATGAGCACGTGCCGGGGGGTCGATCTGTGCTCGGCCGCGATCCACCCCGGGCGCCGAGTAGTGAACGGGAGCGCGTAGAGGGTCGTCTCCTTGTGCGTACCCTGTAGGGGCAGAAGTGAAGTCCTGGCCACTCAGATCAAACAAGGATGTCCGATCGGTCGGGATCTGATAGAAGGAGTGATGGATGGTGAAGAAAGGGCCGTATCGTCTACTCGCACTGACGATCGTGGCTGCTCTTCTCGCCGCAGCGACCGCTGGTATGGCGGTCGCTGCTCCCGGCGACGAGGACAGCTCCGTCGGACTGCGAGAGCACTACGCACAGAAGACAGAGGATGCGAGGGATCGCCAGGACCGGGTGGTCACTCAGGAAGACAGGGACGAGGCCGCATCCAACCTGGCGAAGACACTCGAGACTCTCGGGCTACCGTCTGACGCTGGACCCGAAGACTACTTCGAGGCGTTGGCTCTCGAACCTCCGGGTCCAGGAGATGTTCCTGACTACTCCGGCATGACGCCCAACTGGGCGTATACACCGCCGCTTAGGAAGTTCGTCGACGGACTCCCCGGCCTCGGCCCGGAGAAGGCGAACAATCTCGGGCAGTACCTGTCGGTAGCCAAGCCCGATACGATCACCTATCCCGGCTCCGACTACTACGAGATCGAGCTGCACGAGTACACGGAGCAGATGCACTCCGATCTGCCTCCCACCACACTCAGAGGCTACGTGCAGATGAACAACGGTACTGACGAGCAGGGTGCCAACACACTTGCACCGGATCCTATCCACTATATGGGGCCGACGATCATCGCGTCTAAGGATCGTCCGGTGCGCATCAAGTTCACCAACATGCTCCCCACCGGCGAGGATGGCGATCTGTTCATCCCCGTGGACACCTCGGTCATGGGCGCGGGCCTGGGTCCGCTGATGGAGGACGTTCCCGAGGGCATGCCAGAGAACTACACCGAGAACCGTGCGGTTGTGCATCTCCACGGAGGGCGTACCCCGTGGATCAGTGATGGCACGCCGCATCAGTGGATTACGCCGGCGGGAGAGAATACGCCATATCCCGAGGGCGTCAGCGTAGTGGATGTGCCCGATATGCCGGACCCGGGTGACGGCTCCACGACGCTTTACTACACCAACCAGCAGAGCGCCCGGTTGATGTTCTATCACGATCATGCCTGGGGCATCACACGTCTGAACGTGTACGCGGGCGAGGCCGCAGCCTATATCCTGCAGGACGAGACCGAGTTGGCGCTCGTCGATGCCGGTCTGATCCCTGAAGAGCAGATCCCGCTCGTCTTCCAGGACAAGACTTTCGTGGATGCTGCGACCATCGGGAAGACCGATCCCACATGGCGGTGGGGTACGGGCCTTGAGGTGGATGGATATCCAGCGGCCAAGACTGGCGACCTGTGGATGCCGCACGTCTATATGCCGGCCCAGAACCCATTCGATCTCAGTGGGTATAACGCGATGGGCCGCTGGCACTACGGACCGTGGTTCTGGCCGCCGACAGCGGTAGAGGTCGGTCCTGTCGTCAACCCCTACTACATCAGCGATACAGAAACACCCGGCCAACCCCCGGAGATCCCCGGCGTGCCGCATCCTTCGATGGGCATGGAGGCGTTCTTCGACACGCCGATCATCAATGGTACCGCCTACCCGTCGCTCGAGGTCGACCCGAAGTCGTATCGATTCCGGGTCCTGAACGTATCGAACGACCGCTTCTGGAACCTGCAGCTGTACGAGAGCGATCCCACCCCCGGGGCGGTGCGGGTCTTCGGTCCCGACCGTTACACCACGGCTGCCGAGTCCGCCGAGATGGCGTTCCCCGGCTGGGCCGGAGTGGCTCACGTCGTACTCACATCCGGTGAGAGCTCCTCGCAGGTCGACGCGCTTTCGGGCGATGGGCTTGCGGGTGTCTATCAGGCGCCGCTGTTGCTGACCAGGCGCGGTAGCCTGCCTGCTGTCACCAAAGCCGCTCTCACGGCGATGCCTGACGGCACGATCGTGCACATCGTGGGCGGCACGTCGGCCGTCACGCCTGCGGTCGCCTCGGCGGTCGACGCACTGCCGAACATCGCGTCCGTCGATCGTGTTGCAGGCGCCGATCGCTACGGGACAGCGGCTGCGGTCGCCACCCGGATGGAGTCTGTGTTAGGCGACGCGTTGCCGGAGGCTGCATTCATCGTCAACGGTTCCCGGCGCGCCAACTTCTATGACAGTCTGATAGCGGGACCCGCCTCGGTACAGAACCACTATCCGATCCTTCTGGTGCGCGAGGGTTCGGTCCCGGAGCCGACATTGACTGCGTTGTCGTCTCTCGGGATCACGAGAGGGTTCATCGTAGGAGGATCTGCTGCGGTGAGCGACTCTGTGGAGACAGAGCTGGGCGTGGCTGTGGGCGACCGGATATGGGGAGCGAATCGCTATGCGACTGCAGTCGCCTTCGCCGAGCGAGCTCTCGCGGAGGACTGGTTGCACTTCGACGATATCGGTATCGCTGCGAGCACCATCGATGCACTGTCCGGCGGTGTCTCGCTTGGCCACCTCGGCGGCCCGATGTTGCTGACGCAGTCCGACGCTCTGCCCGTCGAGACAGCAGACTTCCTGGCTACCTACAGGCTCGATATCCTTCGCGCCTACGTGTTCGGCGGAAGCGGGGCCGTGAACGATGCGGTGTTCGAGATCGTGCTCGGTGTCAACAAGAACGACACCGAGGTGAAGATGGTGCCCGCATCGCCGAGCACCGCCGGGCCGGAAGGTTGGCCGGTGGACGGGCGCGATGGCGGCGTCCCCGATCCCGCGACCGCGGGCCCCGAGATGATCCAGATCGCGACAGAGGGTGGGTTCCTGCCCGAGCCGGTCGTCTTGCCGAATCAGCCGATCGACTGGAACGTGGATGTGACCACCTTCAATGCAGGTAACGTCAATGCGGGCACGCTGATGATCGGTCCCGCGGAGCGAGCCGATGTGGTCATCGACTTCTCGGAATGGGCCGGAAAGACGCTCATCGTCTACAACGACGCACCCGCTCCGTGGCCTGCGTCCGATCCGCGGTACGACTACTACACCGGCAGCAATGACTACACGGCTGAAGGCGGGCACGCGAGCACGAAGCCCGGCTACGGGCCCAACGTTCGTACGGTGATGCAGATCAAGGTAGCCGAGACGACTCCGGACCCGGCGTTCGATCTGGCTGCACTCGAGGCTGCGTGGGTCACTACCGATACACAGGTCGGTGTTTTCGAGTCTTCTCAGGACGACATCATCGTCGCCCAGGAGGCGTACAGTGCCACGTACGACAAGGACTTCTCCGGTACGTGGCCGGACTGGGGTATCGCCCGGATATTCGACACCGAGCTTACCTTCAAGACGGTAGCCGGAGATCAGGTGACGATACCGCTCGAGCCAAAGGCCATCCAAGACGAGATGGGTGAGACCTTCGACAGGACCTACGGGCGCATGGCCGGCAAACTCGGCCTGGAGGTGCCCAACACGGTCGCAGGTCTACAGAACTTCAATCTGTATGACTACACGGCACCACCGACAGAGCTGCTTGGGGAGTCGGTGGAAGGTACCAAGATCGGAGAGCTTGGCGACGGGACGCAGATCTGGAAGATCACACAAAACGGCGTCGACACGCATCCCATGCACTTCCACCTCTTCGAGGTGCAGCTACTCAATAGGGTCGCATGGGACAACCGCGTCATGATGCCGCTCCCCAACGAGCTCGGCTGGAAAGACACGGTGAAGGTCAACCCGCTTGAGGACACGATCGTGGCCCTGCGCCCGGTGATGCCCCAGGTACCCTTCGATCTACCTAACAGCGTCCGTCCGCTCGATCCGGCGATGCCGGTCGGCGCGATTCTCTGGGACGAAGGCGAGATATTCGATCCACTGGGAGAGCCACTGTTCCCGGTGATCAACAAAATGATCAACTTCGGGTGGGAGTACGTGTGGCATTGCCATATCCTCAGCCATGAAGAGATGGATATGATGAGGCCGATGTCGTTCGGTGTCACTCCTCACGCGCCGAGTGATCTGGCTGTGTCGCTCGAACTCGGTGTGGCGAACCTTAGCTGGACCGACAACTCCATCAACGAGAGCGGCTTCGTCATCGAGCGGGCAGAGGACTCAGGGTTCACGAGCGCTGTGGTGACGTTCGACGTGGCCGAGAATGCGACGTCGTTCGGGGACGACACGGCGGTGCCGGGTGTGACGTACTACTATCGCATCCATAGCACCAACGTGATCGGCGATCCGACTGGATATCAGGGTTCGACCGGCTTCCCCACCAGGACGTTCGATTCGACGCTATCCAACGTCGTCTCGATGATCAACGAGGGCGTGGGACCGGACGCCTTCCGAGCGCTCGGTAGAGAGATATTCTTCGATACCGACCTCTCCGATCCCGCGGGACAGTCGTGCGCCTCATGTCACGATCCGGCGGCCGGCTTCGCTGATCCTGATGGAGACGCGATCTCATCCGGTGCGGTGGCCGGTGTCTTCGGCAACCGGAACGCACCGATGGTATCGTACGCCGCGTTCATCCCACCGTTCGGTTTTGACGAGACCATCGGCGAGTACGTCGGAGGTCAGTTCTGGGATGGCAATGTGGACACGCTTGAAGAGCAGGTCAGGGGGCCGTTCCTGAACCCGCTCGAGATGAACATGGCCGACGAGCAAGCGGTGGTCGAAGCGGTGGCTGCATCGGCGTACGCGCCCGACTTCCTGGTCGCGTTCGGCCCGGCTAGCCTAGAGCTCTCGGATACAGCTTCGTTCGGTCGTATCGCCGCGGTCATCGGCGCATACGAGCGCACTGCCGAAGTGAGTCCGTTCACCTCCAGGCATGACTATGCGATGAAGGTGTTCGGACCGGAGCGAATGATGGCGTTCACCATGCAAGAGCGTCAGGGGATGCTGCTCTTCAACAGCACAGCGAAGTGCTGGGTGTGTCACACCACATCGATGGGCGGCATGCCGGACATGAGCAGCATGAATGCCGGTACCGGGACGTCCATGGCTGAGGCGATGGCGTACTCGCCGGAGCAAACGGTCTTCTTCAGCGACTACCGGTACTCGAATCTTGGTATACCGAAGAACGAGACGAACCCGTTTTACGCCTTGCCGCCCGAGCTCAATCCCGATGGGGCGGAGTGGGTCGATCACGGACTTGCAGCGGTGCTCCCGGGTGGTGTGGCGGCGAACCCGACACAGGACGGCAAGTTCAAGACACCGAGCCTGCGCAACGTCGCGCTCACCGCGCCATACGGACACAACGGTCACTTCGCGACGCTCAAGGAGATCGTCGAGTTCTACAACACGAGGGACGTGCCCGGTGCCGGATGGGCCGAGCCTGAGGTCCCGGCAAACGTCGATGTGGAGAACATGGGCGACCTGGGACTCACGGACGCCGAAGTGGACGCGATCGTGGCGTTCCTCGAGACCCTGAGCGATGGATGGGTACCTGCGGCGCCGTAGGTCGGACTGAAGGCACATAAGATATACAACGGCGATGGTCTGTGCATGCGGACCGTCGCCGTTGCGTGCCACTTCGAGTCGGTGCTCGCTGCTATACTATCGAGACTGGCACAACCCGATGAAGGGAGCACCCGTGAAGTTCATCATCCGGATGCTTATCAGCGCAGCAGGTATCTTTGGCATCGCGTACCTCACTGATGGTGCACTACTCCAGGTCGACTCGTTCTGGCCCTCTGCGGTTCTTGCCGCGGTCGTTCTCGCACTGGTGAACGCCATCGTCAGGCCGATCGTGAAGATACTGGCACTTCCTGTGACGGTTCTCACGCTCGGGTTCTTCTCGCTCGTGATCAGTGCGGCGATGCTCTACATCGTCGCCTGGGTCGTTCCTGGATTCACTATCACGGGCTTCTGGCAGGCGATCCTTTCCGCGGTCATCATCGCGATCATCACGTCGGTCGGTACCTCGCTCGTCGATAGCAAGAAGTAGCAGGTGGCCGACCGATGACCGATACCACCGATGGCGTGCTACCCGAAGACGATGAAGAGCGCGATCTCGTGCTCATCACCGGCATGTCGGGTGCGGGCCGCACCCAGGCGATCCACACGTTCGAAGACCTGGGGTACTTCTGCATCGACAACCTGCCGCCCGCACTGCTCGGTCAGCTGGTCGAGCTTGCGGAGCTGCCGGGCAGCCGCATCCGCAAGGTCGCCGTGGTATGTGACGTTCGCGGTGGTGCGTTCTTCGAGGAGCTCATCGCAGCGATCAGACAGCTCGAGGAGCAGGGCGTCAAGCCGCGCATCCTGTTTCTCACTGCCGATGATCGGACGCTTGTCCGGCGCTTCAAGGAGACACGTCGGCGACATCCGCTCGCCGAGGTCGGTTCGGTGGCGAGCGGTATCGCAGAGGAGCGCAATCGTCTTAAGGCCATCGAGCAGCGTGCAGACCTGCGTATCGATACCACCGAGTTGCCACCCCAGGATCTCCGCTCGCTTATCCGCGAGGCGTTCGTCGCCGCAGGCCACGTTGACCAGCTGACGGTGACGGTGTCGTCCTTCGGTTTCAAGTACGGCGTGCCCATCGACGCTGACATCGTGATGGACGTGCGTTTCCTGCCCAATCCGTACTATATCCAGAGCCTGCGTACGCACACCGGCCTCGATGACGCCGTGCGCGAGTACGTCTTCAGTAAACCGGAGACGGGCGTCTTTCTCGAACGTTGGCTTCCCTTGGTCGAGTTCTTGTTGCCGAACTACCTCACCGAGGGCAAGACCGCCCTCCATATCGCCCTCGGCTGTACTGGTGGTATGCATCGTAGTGTCGCGCTTGCCGAACACACCGCGGTTTTTGCGCGAGAGCTCGGCTATACCGTCACAGTCGCGCACCGGGATATCGCGCGCGACAAGGCGCGACCATGACCGAGCGTTCGGCCGTTGCGATAGGAGGAGGTACCGGGCTTCCGCTCGTGTTGCGCTGTCTGTTGGACGAGGGCTTCAGCACCACAGCCGTCGTGACGGTGGCTGACGATGGCGGTTCTTCGGGCCATCTGCGCCGTGAGCTCGGCATGTTGCCGCCGGGTGACATCCGCAACTGCCTCGTGGCGCTTGCGGATCCTGCAAGTGAGCTTGCGCCTGTCTTCCAGTATCGTTTTGCTGCGGGGGAGGGGCTCGCCGGTCACGCGATCGGGAACCTCATCATCGCCGCACTAGCGGACATCGAGGGCGGGTTTGCCGAGGCGGTAGAGGCTGCGGGTCGGTTGCTGGGCATCCGCGGGCGCGTGCTGCCCTCAACGCTTGCCAACGTCGTGCTCTCCGGTCGCGATCGTGCGGGCAACCTTGTGATCGGCCAGGCAAGCGTAGCGGACACCGACGGCCCGATCGCGGAGGTCTGCCTCGAGCCTGCGCCTGTGCCGGGGTATCCGCCAGCGCTTGATGCCGTCCGCGCAGCCGACGTCATCATCATCGGCCCCGGAAGCCTCTTCACGAGCATCATCCCGAACTTCCTCGTCGGCGGTGTGCTCGATGCTCTGCGGGATAGCAGCGCTACTGTCATCTACGTCTGCAACGTCGCGAACCTCCGTGGCGAGACGGCGGGTATGAATGCTGCCGATCATGTCGACGCGCTCATAGCGCACGGTTTGGGTGGTCTCATCGATATCGTGATGGTGGACGTTCCTGCGTCTGCTGATCGTGCGGCGGAGGTCATAGCCGGTCCGGCAGAGCGTGAGCGTATAGTCGCGCACGGAATCCGTATCGTCACCGCTGACCTCGTCGATCCTGACGTGCCTGCACGTCACGACCCCATCCGTCTTACCACCGCGCTGTCGGGGGTGTGGTGATGTCGTTCACCGCAGAGGTCAAGGACGAGCTTGCTCGCATCGAGTTGGTGCGGTCGTGTTGCGCCCGGGCCGAGCTCTCCGCGCTCGTGCGAGTGGAGGGCACGTTGCACTTCACTGGCGGCGGCCACATGCGCCTCGAGGTCGCCACCGAGACCGCGCCTGTCGCGCGCAAGATCATCAAGCTGCTGCGGGGCACCTTCGATCTCAAGACCGAACTCACGGTCCGCCGTTCGGTCCTGCATCGATCCAACAACTACCTCATCACAGTCGTTAGTCAACCGAGGCTGCAGGCTGCGCTCATCGAGCTCGGTATTCTTGATAAGTCCCATGCGCCGATCTACGAGCTTCCCACGCGTCTGGTGAAGAGGGACTGCTGCGCGATCGCGTATCTGCGCGGCGTGTTTCTCGGTGGGGGATTCGTGGCCGACCCACACGGTGACTTCCACTTCGAGCTCACGGCTGAGAGTGAGGCCATCGCACAGGAACTCGTCACGCTCATGGCGCGCTTCGATATCCACGCTCGCGTCACGAGCCGTCGAGGTCTGTATACCGTCTATCTCAAGGGTGCTGAGCCGATCGTGGACTTCCTTGCGCTCGTCGGTGCACATCGGGCGCTGCTGCGTACGGAGGACGTGCGTATCGTGAAAGAGATGCGTAACGACGTGAATCGTCTAGTCAACGCCGAGACAGCCAATCTGCAAAAGTCAACGGCCGCCGCCGTGGGCCAGGTTGCCGCTGTGCGTGCGATCGAGCGGGCTCGGGGTCTGGACTCGCTGCCGCCTGCGCTGCACGAGATAGCGGCGCTTCGGCTCGAACATCCGGAGGTAAGCCTTCGTGAACTCGGCGAGCTGGCGGATCCACCGCTCTCCAAGTCAGCGGTCTACCACCGTATCAGGCGACTTGAGGAGCTTGCTGAAGAGGCGGAAGGGTAGGTACTCACCGGGGCGTTTCGCCGGTTTCCGGTATGTTCCAATCGGTTACTATGCAAGAAGGGCCATTCGGCCCCACAGTCGACAGCGTTCGGTCTCAAGGAGGGGTACCACGTGACGATCCGGGTAGGTATCAACGGCTTCGGCCGCATCGGCCGACTGGTGTTCCGCGCATGCGAAAACGATCCCGCGATCGAGGTCGTTGCGGTCAACGATCTCACCGATGCGGCGACGTTGGCGCATCTGCTGAAGTACGACTCAGTCCACAAGGTCTTCCCGCATGAGGTCGTGGCGGGCGACGCGTCGTTCGCGGTCGATGGACGCGAGGTCAAGGTCATGGCTCAGCGCGACCCGGCTCAGTTGCCGTGGGGTGATCTCGGTGTGGATATCGTCGTAGAGTCCACCGGCTTCTTCACCGATGCCACCAAAGCCGCTGCGCACCGTGATGCGGGTGCGAAGAAGGTCATCATCTCGGCACCGGCCAAGAACGAGGACATCACCATCGTCATCGGTGTGAACGATGGAGACTACGATGCCGGGAAGCAC
>JAVERH010000076.1:0-10184 GCA_034007245.1 Coriobacteriia bacterium
GGTGCGCCCGAGTGGCTATCGGTGCCGCTGGACTATCTGGCGATCATCAACGTTGTACTTGCCGTCTTCAATCTACTGCCGGGTTTTCCGCTTGACGGTGGTCGGGTACTTCGGGCGATTCTCTGGGCTGTGACCGGGGATGTCACGAAGGCCACGAAATGGGCAAGCCGCGCGGGACAGGCTTTGGGCACGATGCTGATGGCGGTCGCTGTATTCGGCGTCCTCAATGGGATGTTCGACTTTGTGTGGCTCGCGGTCATGGGGTGGTTCATATCTTCGCTGGCAGCGGGGGCATACCGCCAGCAACTCACCCGGGTACGGCTTACCGAGATTCCTGTGTCCGCGATCATGTCGTCACCGGCTATCCTGGCACCAGCCGATCTCTCACTCGAGCAGATGGGGCACTCGTACTTTCTTGCGGGGAGGCATCCACGGTATCCGGTCGTCGAAGATGGGCGTGTGATCGGTCTTATCGATATCGAACAAGCCAATGAGGTCCCGAGAGAGCAGTGGCCGGAGACGTCTGTGGGTGAGGTGGCCTCGAAGAGTCTCGAGGGTGCGGTGGTGCGGCCAGAGGCGTCGGTCGACAGCATCCTGTCGAGGCTGGAGCCCGGTGGTACGGGGGCCGTGCTTGTCGTCGAGGACGGCCGACTGTCCGGTATCGTCACGCGGTCCGATGTCATCAGAGTGATCATGGACATCACACGCGATCGGGGAGCGACTTCAGCGTAAGCGGACACTTTGCTTCCCTGGGGCGTATTCAGGCGTGATCCTATGGCTCGTTAGCGGATAAACGTGTCATAGTCAGGGAATACATTCATGGCATATACTAGATTGTAGCATTGAGTTACTATCTTAGGAGTCGTCGGAGGCGAGGGTGGATGGACGGGATTGTGGCTGACCGCATACCGGAGGGCGTCATCGAGCGCTTGCCCGCCTACCTAAACATTCTTATCCAGTTGCGAGCTGATAGCATACGTACTGTCTCATCTGCCCGGCTCGGCGATCTCACCGCTGTGAATCCTGCGCAGATCCGTCGCGATCTCACACACTTCGGTTCATTCGGTAAGCGTGGCGTCGGCTACGATATCGAGACACTGATCGAGCGTATCCAGCACATTCTCGGTGCCGACCATGCGCACCGACTTGCGCTTGTGGGCGCCGGTAACCTTGGCTCGGCGATCGCCGATTATGCGGGGCTCCGTCAGCATGGGTTCATGGTGACGGCGATCTTCGACATCGATACCGACAAGACCGGAACTCGTATCGGCGAGATCGTCGTCCAGCCGCTAGAAGAGTTGGAGACGACACTCGGCACTCAGGACATCAGGATCGGGGTGGTCGCGGTCCCGCCGGAGGCGGCACAGGCGGTCACCGATCGTCTTGCGAGCGCAGGTGTGCGAGTGATACTCAACTACACGCCGGTCATCGTGCGTGTGCCCGAGGGGGTCACCCTGCACAACACGGACCCGGTCCAGGAGTTGCTACACACGCTCTACTATCTCTCGCGCAGCGAGGGAGTCGCGCACGTGTAGTGGCATCTCACATGGCGTACGTCGTGTGGAGGTGGTACGCTGACCTGCAGTCAAAGATGGCCCGTTTGCCGGCAATAACGGGTCTGCGAACGAGGAGGTATGCATGGCAGCTTTTGGTATTCCTGGTGGCATGGAGTTGTGGATCATCCTGGGGATCGTCCTGCTGCTGTTCGGACCGTCGCAGCTTCCTAAGCTGGCGAAGATGTTCGGCAAGTCAGCGAAGGCTCTCAAAGAGGGTATGGATGAGGGCATGTCGGCTATCGATGATGACGGTTCGGCAAAGAAGTCCGAATCGACTGAATCCACCGACAAGGGCAGCGATTCCTAGCGGTTGATCCGTGCAAGACCTGTGACCGAAGGGCGCCTACGGGCGCCCTTCGGTATGAGGGGTGCTTGTGTGCAGTGCTGCCCGTAGCTATACTCTCCCGAGTCGTTGTGGGGTTCGGATTCGCCGAGTTCGTGTCCCGTGACAGCGTATCGACGTACAGGAGTAACGAATGCTTAAAGAAGTAGCCCTCACTGCAGATGGCCAGGCCAAGCTCGAGCAAGAGCTTCATCACCTTGAGACCGTTCGGCGCCGCGAGGTCGGGGAGCGCATCCGCGAAGCCAAGGATTTTGGGGATATCTCCGAGAACTCTGAGTACGATGATGCGAAGAACGAACAGGCATGGGTCGAGGGCCGCATCTCTGAGATCAGTCAGATCCTTGCAAATGCGACGATCATCGAATCACCGGCGCGGCCGACGCAGGTCACGTTCGGTGCCCGCGTGCACCTGAAGGACGCGGAGACAGGCGATATGTTCGTGTATCAGTTGGTGGGCTCGGCAGAGGCTGATCCGACCAACGATAAGATCTCGAACGAGTCTCCCGTCGGGCAGGCCATCATGGGTGCCAAGAAAGGTGACGTTGTCTCCGTGACAACGCCGCGCGGAACGCAGATTAAGTATGAGGTCGCTTCCATCACCAAATAGCGGGGGGACATGTCTGATCAGCCGGTCACCGAGGTAGTAGCCACCGACGACGTCATAGCGGTGCGCCGCGCGAAGATCGCTGCGCTCCGTGACTCCGGGGTCGAGCCGTTTCGCGATGGGTATGAACCCACTGATCGGGTCAGGGACATCATCGCTCGGCATGCCGACCTCGATCCGGGCTCGGAGACAGATGACGTAGTGACCATCGCCGGTCGTGTCGTGGCCAAGCGCGATCAGGGCAAGGCACTCTTCCTCGTCGTTCGCGACGGGTCAGCAGAGATTCAGGTGTTCTGTAGGCTGAATATCCTGGGTGAAGATCACTTCGCGTTCGCCGCAGACCTCGATCTCGGTGACTGGATCGGCGCGACCGGTCAGGTGCTGCGCACGCGACGTGGCGAGCTCTCGATCTCACCGGGGCACATCGATGTGCTGTCGAAGTCTCTGCGGCCGCTTCCTGAGAAGTATCACGGGTTGAGTGACACGGAGACCCGGTATCGGCAGCGCTACGTCGATCTCATCGCGAATCCAGAGGTTCGGGCCGTGTTCGAGGCTCGCTTTCGCATCGTCGCCGCTATCCGACGTTTCATGGAGCAGCGTGAGTTCCTCGAGGTCGAGACGCCGATGCTTCAGCCCATTCCGGGTGGTGCGACCGCCCGTCCGTTCGTGACGCATCACAACGCGCTCGACATGGACCTCTATCTGCGTATCGCGCCGGAGCTCTATCTCAAGCGCCTGCTTGTAGGTGGGTTCGAGCGCGTCTATGAGGTGAATCGCTCGTTCCGCAACGAGGGCATGTCACCGCGCCACAACCCTGAGTTCACGATGCTCGAGGCGTACCAGGCGTACGGCACGATGGAGACGATGCGCGAGCTTACCGAGTCACTCATCACCACGGTCGCCGAGGAGGTGCTCGGGGCGCTTGAACTCCAGTATCAGGGCGTCGACGTATCGCTGTGCTCGCCGTGGCGGCAGGCAACGATGGCGAGCCTGGTCTCGGAAGCCGTCGGTCGTGATGTGAGTGTCCATACATCGATCGTGGATCTCCGTCGTCTGTGCGATCGAAGTGGCGTTTCGGTCGAGACGTCATGGGGTCCCGGCAAACTGTTGACCGAGCTCTTCGAGAAGCTTGTCGAACACACGCTCATCCAGCCGACGTTCGTCACACAGTATCCTGCCGAGGTCTCACCGCTGGCACGGCGCAACGATGTCGATCCTGAGATCACGGATCGCTTCGAGCTTTTCATCACCGGCCGCGAGTTCGCCAACGCGTTCTCTGAGCTTATCGATCCGATGGATCAGCGTACTCGGTTCCAGGCTCAGGCGGCTGCCAAGGATGCTGGTGATGACGAGGCGATGTGGGTCGACGAGGACTACCTACGGGCGCAGGAGTACGGTATGCCCCCGGCAGGCGGGCTCGGCATCGGCATCGATCGCCTTGTGATGCTGCTCACCGACAGCGCGTCCATTCGTGACGTGCTGCTCTTTCCTCACATGCGGCCCGAGTCGTAGGACTGGCGCACGTCGATCGCAGGAATCTAAGCGTGTCGCACTCAAATCGGATGGCATCGCGCTTGCTTTGATTTCCCTTGACATCGCCCCGAGTCGTGCCGAGGGGTAGAATGGCTGTCCAGATACTACCTGCGTCGCTAGCGGCGCTTGCGATAGGGGTGACACAGTATGTTCGAACGTTTCACTGAAAAGGCCAGGCGCGTTGTGGTGTACGCGCAAGAAGAGGCCAGGAAGCTCAATCAGAACTACATCGGCACCGAGCACCTGCTGCTCGGCCTGATCAGAGAAGAAGACGGCATCGCGGCCAAGGCGCTCGAGAGCCTCGATATCTCCCTTGACGAAGTACGCGAGCAGGTCGAAGAACTCATAGGCGAGGGAAGCTACGTTCCACCGTCAGGTCACATACCCTTCACGCCCCGTGCGAAGAAGGTCCTCGAACTGTCCCTTCGCGAGGCGCTGCAGCTCGGACACAACTACATCGGTACCGAGCATGTGCTGCTTGGTCTCATCCGTGAGGGCGAGGGTGTGGCTGCACAGGTGCTCCTGGGCCTGGGCGCCGATCTCGAGAAGGTGCGCTCCGCGGTGCTTCAGCTACTGTCTGGCTATCACGGCAAACAGGCCGAACCTGCCGATGAACGCCGCGGCGGTCGCGGTGGCGAGCATGCGCTGCTCGATGACTATGGCCGAAATCTGACCGCCTTGGCGCGTGAAGGGAAGCTCGACCCGGTCGTAGGCCGGAGCCAGGAGATCCAGCGGGTCATGCAGATACTGTCCCGTCGTACCAAGAACAATCCGGTTCTTATCGGCGAACCGGGTGTCGGCAAGACCGCTGTCGTCGAGGGGTTGGCTCAGCGGATCGCGTCGCATGAGGTGCCTGAGACGATCGCGGACAAGCGTCTTTACACGCTGGACCTCGCGTCGCTTGTGGCGGGCAGTAAGTACCGGGGCGAGTTCGAAGACCGCCTCAAGAAGGTCATGGAAGAGATCCGCAAGGCGGGCGACATCATCTTGTTCATCGATGAGATGCATACCCTCGTTGGTGCCGGTGCGGCTGAGGGCGCCATCGACGCAGCAAGTATCGTCAAGCCGGCGCTCGCACGAGGTGAGTTGCAGACCATTGGTGCAACGACGCTCGATGAATACCGGAAGTACGTGGAGAAGGATCCGGCTCTCGAGCGGCGTTTCCAGCCCATCATGGTGGGGGAGCCGAGCGTGGCCGAGACCGTCCAGATACTCCATGGCCTTCGCGATCGCTACGAGGCGCATCATCGCGTCTCGATAACCGACGCTGCCATCGAGGCGGCCGCGCAACTCGCAGCGCGCTATATCTCCGATCGTTTCCTTCCGGACAAGGCGATCGATCTCATCGATGAGGCTGGTAGCAAGATGCGCATCAAGACGATGACGGCTCCTCCGGGCGCACGCGAGATCAACGAGCGGTTGAAGCGCGTTCGCCAGGAGAAAGAGGCGGCTATCGAGGCGCAGGAGTTCGAGAAGGCAGCGGCGCTCCGGGACACCGAGAAGCAGGTGGAAGCGGAGAAGCGTTCCGCCGAGGAAGAGTGGCGCAAACCTGAGACCCAGCGCATCGTCGAAGTGACCGAACGCGAGATCGCCGACATCGTCTCGATGTGGACCGGTATCCCCGTCACCAGCCTTACCGAGGAGGAGACCGAGAAGCTGCTCCGCATGGAGACGACTCTTCACGAGCGCATCGTCGGGCAGGATGAGGCCGTCACTGCGGTCTCCAAGGCCATCAGGCGTGCACGTGCGGGGCTCAAGGACCCGGCCCGACCGGCGGGCTCGTTCATCTTCCTCGGCCCCTCCGGCGTTGGTAAGACGGAGTTGGCTAAGGCGCTTTCCGAGGCCCTGTTCGGCAGTGAGGAGGCGCTCATCTCGCTCGATATGAGCGAGTACATGGAGAAGCACACTGTTTCGCGACTCGTGGGTTCGCCTCCCGGGTACGTCGGATTCGATGAGGGTGGCCAGTTGACCGAGGCGGTACGTCGTCGGCCATACTCGGTGATCCTCTTCGATGAGATCGAGAAAGCGCATCCGGATGTGTTCAACGTGCTGCTCCAGATATTCGAGGAGGGCAGGCTGACCGACGCTCAGGGCCGCAAGGTGGACTTCAAGAACACCATCATCATCCTGACGTCGAACGTCGGTGCACGCGACATAGTCAAAGGGCAAACGATCGGCTTCTCGGTGCAGGACACCGGTGCTCTTTCCTACGAGACTCTCAAGGAGCGTGTGACAGGCGAGCTCAAGAAGGTCTTCAGGCCCGAGCTCCTGAACCGTGTGGACGAGGTCATCGTCTTTCACGACCTCAAGATCGAGGAGACCGAGCAGATCGTGGATCTACTGATGGCCCGCCTGAGCGATCAGATGTTGGTGCAAGGCCTCGGCATTCGTGTCTCGCCGGCGGCGCGCTCGCTGCTGGCGCGGAAGGGCTTCGATCCCGCCCTGGGAGCGCGGCCGCTTCGCCGGGCTATCCAGCGGTTCGTAGAAGACCCGCTTTCCGAGCAGATCCTTGCGGGGAGTTGGCCTCCCGGGGAGACCGTCCTTGTCGATATCGTCGACGGCGATGTTGTGTTCTCGGCAACAGGTGAACCGGCTCCCGAGCCGGTGATGAGTGCCGCGGACGCGCCAAAGTCGACGATGGTGCCGCGCCGGTCGCGTTCACGTCGAGGCACTGGTGCCGCCGACAGCTCGGCTGCCGAGTAGGTCGGGAGGATGGCGAAGCCGCGCTCAAGCTGGCGCTGTCAGCAGTGCGGCCACTTCGAGCCGCGCTGGGTCGGCCGCTGTAGTGAGTGTGGCGAGTTCGGTACGTTCGTCGAAGAGTCAGTTCCCTCTGTCGCTCCGGGACCGTCGTCGCTGAAAGGTACTGCACGGTCGATCACCTTGCTCGCCGATGTGGCTGTAGACGAGAATCTGCGGTTCTCCACGGGGATCCGTGAGCTCGACACTGTGCTCGGCGGTGGACTGGTACGTGGATCTGTCGTGCTCATCGGGGGCGAACCGGGCATCGGCAAGTCGACGTTGTTGCTGCAGGCCGCTGGGAGTCTCGGATCCGGCGGTGTCGAGGTGCTCTATGTCTGCGGTGAGGAGTCCGTGCAGCAGGTCCGCTCAAGGGCCGATCGTGTCGGCGCATCGGAGGGCATCTCGCTGCTACCTGAGGTGGACGCGTCAGTGGTCGAAGCGACCGTGCTCGCCGCACGTCCGGCGGTGGTGATCATCGACTCCATCCAAACACTGTTCGATCCTGGCCTGGACGGCGTGCCCGGGAGTGTCGGTCAGGTTCGGGCCACCGCCGCTCGGCTGGTACGGCTCGCAAAGACGCACGATGTCACACTCATCGTCGTCGGGCATGTCACCAAAGAGGGCTCGATCGCAGGACCGCGTGTGCTCGAGCACATGGTGGACACCGTGCTCTACTTCGAGGGTGACTCGGATCATGTCTTCAGGATCGTGCGTGCGGCGAAGAACCGGTTCGGCTCGGTTGCCGAGGTAGGCATCTTCGAGATGACGGGTGAGGGGCTTGCCGAGGTGGCCCAGCCGTCCAGTGCCCTGCTCGCAGGGCACCAGGGCGATATATCGGGGTCGATCGTGATGCCTACCATGGAGGGTAGCCGTTCGCTTCTCGTCGAAGTGCAAGCACTCGTGACGCCCAGCTACCTGCAGATGCCCCGTCGTCTGTCTGTCGGTATCGATACTGCGCGTGTCCTGCAGACGCTCGCGATCCTTGAGCGGCGTGCGGGCATCGCTCTCGGCTCGCACGACGTCTACGTTTCGGTCGCGGGGGGTGTCCGGGTCTGCGAGCCGGCTGTTGACCTGCCGTTGGCTCTCGCTATCGCTTCAGCGCTCAAGGATCGTGCTGTTGGAGCGGGTACGGTCGCATTCGGCGAGGTCGGTCTGACCGGGGACGTTCGCGGTGTACCGCACGCGGAGCCGAGAATCAGGGAGGCTGCCCGTATGGGCTTCACCGAGGTCCTCGCTCCCATGAGTGTCCGAGGGGCTGCAACTGGTGCTAGCGTCACAGGCATCAAGACCATTGCCGAAGCAGTGCGTACGACGCTTGGGTGACGTCTGCTGGTGATGATGCCCGCGACATGGCAGAATCAGGGAGCAAGAGGACGAGGCGATAGTGGGAGGCGTTATTCGGATGGATCGCGAGGACGTGATGCTCGACGCTCTGGAGCATGTTGCTCCGGGAACACCTCTCCGTGTCGCTCTCGAGCACGTGATCGCCGGTCGCACCGGCGCTTTGCTCGTGATAGGTGATGAGAAGGGTGTGGACGCATTGGGCAATGGGGGCTTCGAGATCGACGCTCCCTTCACCCCGCAGCGTCTCTTCGAGCTTGCGAAGATGGATGGGGCGATCCTGCTCGATGCCGAGGCTACGCGGATCCGGCGGGCGAACGTCCATCTCATGCCTGATGCCGCGCTGCCTACCTCCGAGACGGGCATGCGGCATCGTACTGCCGAGCGTGTGAGCAGGCAGACCGATTCGCTCGTGATCTCGGTGTCGCAGCGTCGTGAGGTGGTGTCGCTGTACCGCAGGGGCACGAGGTTGATGCTTCAGGACATAGATGTCGTTCTTGCGCGCGCCAATCAGGCACTCCAGACACTCGAGCGGTATCGCATGCGCCTCGATGAGGTGTCCGAGCATCTCACGGCACTCGAGTTCGAGGATGCCGTCACGTTCCGTGATGTTGCAATGGTGGTCCAGCGTGCCGAGATGCTCCGTCGGGTCGGTCGGGAACTCAGTCGGTTCATCATCGAGTTGGGCAGTGAGGGCCGTCTGGTGCGCCTGCAGCAAGAGGAGCTCACTGCGGGTACCGAGGAAGACTACCTCATGCTGGTGCGTGACTATGGACCTGAGGCGGGTACGAAGAAGGCCACGGCGACGCTTGCGAGGATCGGCGGACTCACTACCGAGCAGTTGCTCGAGCCGAGCGCCATCGCGACGGCGCTCGGGTACAGCGGTAAGGCGGATGCAGGCGAGCAGCCGGTTCGACCGCAGGGGTATCGGGTCCTGTATCGGATCCCCCAGATCCCGAATACCGTCATCAACCGGATCGTCGAACACTTCGGTACGCTTTCTGTTCTTCTGGATGCGAATGTGGAAGCACTGGACGCTGTCGAAGGTGTCGGTGCGCGGCGGGCACAGGCAGTCATCGATGGGCTTCGACGCATGCGTGATCGAGTCACGCCTTGATACAGTGGGGTACATGGTAGCCTTGCACATCACAGAGAGGGGGTGACGACGCTTGTCAGGCATGCGGCCTGACGTTTGGGCGTCGAGGGCCATGATCGTACAGCTCGCGCGGGTGATTCTGGTCACCGCGGGTGCTCTCGGCGGATTCGCGGTCTCACAACAGGTCGACTGGGCAACTGGCACGGGGTACTCAGAAACCTTCGTCATCATCGTTTTCATCATCCTGGGTGCTTCGATGGGGTACGTCCTCGGCGGGATCACTGGCCGTGAATTCAACGCAGCATGCCGCACAGTCAGCGGGCGGTTGTCCGAGATGGACACCCCGGCGCTGCTTCTTGGTGCCGTAGGACTGCTCGTAGGTCTGCTTGTCGCATTCATCCTGTCCTCTGCACTGCTCAGGTACATCGAGCGCCCGTTGTGGCTGGGGTTCGCGGCCACCGCAGTTCTGTTCATGATGTGTGCGTATGCAGGTGTGGCGTTGTTCATGCTGCCTGCACGCGACGGTACACTCACCTTCGGTATCACGGGTGGCTCGCCGGTCGACAGTCGCCCACCGAAGCTTCTGGACACGAGCGCCATCATCGACGGGCGGTTTGCCGATCTCGCCAGCGTCGGCATCCTTGAAGGCCCCCTGCGCGTTCCAAGGTTCGTGCTCATGGAGCTGCAAACGCTTGCAGACTCGGCTGATGATGGTCGCCGCGCACGTGGGCGGCGTGGCCTTGACCTACTGACGTCGCTCTCGGCGGCCGACAACGCAGTCCAGGTGTTGGAAGCGGACTTTCCCGAGATCCCCACCGTTGACGCAAAGCTCGTTCGTCTTGCGCTCATGAGCGGCGGCGTTGTCGTAACGGTCGATCACAATCTCACCAAGGTGGCTCGCGTGGAGGGCGCTACGGTGATGAACGTGCACGAGATAGCCGATGCGCTCAAGCCGGTCCTGCTTCCGGGTGA
>JAVERH010000077.1:0-10140 GCA_034007245.1 Coriobacteriia bacterium
ATGAGTTCATGAGTAACGTCGACCTACGTAAGGCCATCTCGCTCGCGGTCAACCGTCAGGCGATCGCCGACACGGTCTACGAAGGTACTCGCATCCCGGCCACCGGTCCTGTGCCAGAAGGTATTCTTGGGTTCCAGGCTGATGCCTGGGAGTTCAACAGGTACGATCTTGAACTTGCGAAGGAGTACCTGGACAAAGCAGGGTTCCCGGAAGGTGAAGGTCTGCCAGAGATCAAGCTGTCCTTCAACAGCGGAGCCGGCCATGAGGATGTCATGGCTATCGTGCAGTCCGACCTCGCCAAGATCGGCGTCACCGCTACATTCGATCCGCATGAATGGGCAGAGTACAGCGGTACGTTCCTGAACAACTAGCTCGCTTGACACCAACCCGGACTGTGGTTGGCGCTCGTGTGGAGCCAGCGCATCACAAGGGGCGACAGGTCGTCTCGTATCGGAGCCCTGTCGCCCCGTCCTGATGTGCGACGTGAAGCGAGGATGCCAAAGCGCTATGGGCAAGTACATACTACGTCGCGCGTTCCAGATGATCCCCGTGTTCCTGGGTGTGACGCTGCTCTTGTTCATACTGACAACCGTCATCCCGGGTGATCCGGTCGCCATCCGCGCCGGCGAGCGTGCGCTGTCGCCCGCAGCCCGTGCTGCCTTTGTCGAGAAGTACAACCTCGATGCGCCTCTGCACGAGCAGTACTTCACATATCTTGGTGGCCTGCTCTCAGGCGATCTCGGCGAGTCGTATAGGCAGAACCGTGAGGTATCGCAGATATACCTGGATCTGTATCCCAATACTGCGCGGCTTGCGCTTGCTGCGATCTTCGTAGAGGTCATCATCGGTATCGCTGCGGGCATCATCTCCGCCATCAAGCGATACTCGCTTCTCGATGTCCTGGTGACGCTCTCGACCTCGATACTCGTGTCGTTGCCCGTTTTCTGGCTTGGGATGCTTATGCAGGTGTTCTTTGGCATCAAGTTCAAGGAGTGGGGTCTGCCATATCTGCCGATCTCGGGTATGGGCGATCCGCCCGATCTTATCCATCTCGTGATGCCCGCTATCACGCTTGCATCGGTGTCTACGGCTTACGTTGCACGGATCATGCGCAGTCAGTTACTCGAGGTCATGGGTCAGGACTACATCCGCACTGCTATAGCCAAAGGATTGACCGACGGAGCCGTGGTGCGTAGGCATGCTCTCAAAAACGCGCTTATCCCGGTCGTCACGTTCATCGGTCTGGACCTGGGGGCGATGATGAGTGGTGCGATCCTCACCGAGACCATCTTCAACTGGCCGGGAGTCGGGTACGCCATCTTCGCAGCTATCGGGCAGCGTGACTGGCCGGTCGTCATGGGGGGCGTCGTGCTTATCGTCATCGTCGTGATGGTGATCAACCTTCTTGTAGACATCAGCTATGCGTTGCTAGACCCGCGCATCCGGTACGAGAGGCGGGCGGTGTAGGCATGGGTGCTCTGATGCGCGACGACAAGACGACGTCGGCGAACGACCCCATGCAGCCAACGGCGCCTCCTACTGCAGGCGAGGCCGCCCAGGTCGCATCGAAGCGATCGGGTAAGTCGCGTACGCTGTGGAGCGATGCCACGAGACGACTGCGCCGCAATCGCCTTGCGATGATCGGGCTCGCATGGATATTCATCATCGTGGTCATCGCGCTCAGTGCAGACCTCTGGGCCCCGCAGTGGCTCGGTAGTCCGTCTGAGTTCGACTCCACGACGATGGGGGAACTCAAGCATCTGCCACCGAGTGCAGAGCACCCCTTTGGGACCGACAAGCGAGGGCTGGATGTGGCCTCGCGCATCGTCTACGGCTCGCGGTATTCGTTGGCCGTCGGCATCATCGCTACATCTATCGCACTCTCGATCGGTCTGGTGATGGGTACGTTAGCTGCATACTACGGTGGCTTCATCGACAGTCTGGTCATGCGGTTGGCTGATGTGTTTCTCGCGTTCCCCTATATACTCTTCGCTATCGCGTTGATCGCTGTGTTGGGCCGGGGGTTCGTGAACCTGTTCATCGCCATCGGCGTACTCGCATGGCCGACCATCGCGCGCGTCGTCCGGAGCTCGATCCTGTCTGTGAAAGAGAACGAGTATGTGGACGCTGCCCGTGCACTAGGAGCCTCGGATATTCGGATCATGCTCCGACACATGCTTCCCAACGCGATGGCGCCGATCATCGTGTATGGCACGATGAGCATCGGTGGTGCCATTCTGTCCGAGGCCGCACTGAGCTTCCTGGGGCTCGGGGTGCAGTTCCCCGACCCGTCGTGGGGGCACATGCTCTCGGAGGCTCGTGGCGAGATGATCTCGTACCCGTGGCTGATGATCTTTCCGGGTGCAGCCATTCTGACGACCGTGCTCGCGTTCGTCCTGCTCGGCGATGGACTCCGGGACGCACTCGACGTGAAGATGAAGGACTAGGGTATGGCACTCCTGCAGGTTAACGATCTTAGAACCCACTTCTTCACACGTGACGGGCTCGTCAAGGCGGTGGATGGAGTGACGTTCTCCCTGGACAAGGGAGAAACGCTGGGTGTGGTCGGTGAGTCAGGGTCCGGGAAGTCCGTGACCGCGATGTCGATCATGCGGCTGACCCCCGACCCTCCGGGCAAGGTCGTGGGTGGAGAGGTCCTTTACAAGGGTGCCGATATTCTCACGATGAGCGCTGCCGAGGTCAGGGATCTGCGTGGGAACCGGATATCCATGGTATTCCAGGATCCTATGACATCGTTGAACCCCGTATACCGGGTGGGGGAGCAGATCGGTGAGGCCATCCGCATACACAAGAAGGCGACCAAACGCGAAGCGTTCGAGCGGGCTGTCGAGTTGCTCGATCTGGTGGGCATCCCCAACCCGCGGAGTCGTGCGAAGGACTTCCCTCACCAGTTCTCGGGAGGGATGAGGCAGCGTGCCATGATCGCGATGGCGCTGGCGTGCGATCCTGACATCCTCATCGCCGATGAGCCGACTACTGCGCTGGATGTGACTATCCAGGCGCAGATACTCGAGTTGATGATGTCGCTGCAGGAGCGCACTGGGGCAGCGATCATCATGATCACGCATGACCTGGGCATCGTGGCTGATATGGCCGATCGCATGTTGGTGCTCTATGCGGGCCGCCCGGTAGAGTATGGCACGGCTCGCGAGGTCTTCTACAGTCCGCTGCATCCATACACCTGGGGCTTGCTGGAAAGCCTTCCGAGGCAAGATATAGAGGGAAAGGGCGAACTTCATCCGATCAAGGGTCAGCCACCGAGTCTGATCGATGTC
Organism: Coriobacteriia bacterium; assembly: GCA_034007245.1. Taxonomy (GTDB): domain Bacteria; phylum Actinomycetota; class Coriobacteriia; order Anaerosomatales; family Anaerosomataceae; genus Anaerosoma. Next base: position 3,297 of record JAVERH010000077.1, read on the forward strand.
CCTACGGGTTGTTCGTTCCACCCCCGATGCCCGTACGCGACTGCGATATGCAGCGCCGAGCTGCCGGAGACTCGGATCATAGAAGACGGACACTCTGTGGCGTGTCACTTCGCCGGCGAGGCTGGTTTTACCCGAGGAAACGCTGTGAAGACCAAGGGGGTGGTGTGAGTGCCTGAGATCCTGCGTGTCGAGGGGCTCGTCAAGCACTTCCCGGTCGACCAGGGACTGATTGCCTCAAGGCTCAGCACGAAAGTCCATGCGGTCGACGACGTGTCGTTCGCGATCAACGCCGGGGAGACGCTTGGTCTGGTCGGTGAGTCGGGTTGCGGCAAGTCGACCACCGGTCGATGTCTCATCAGACTCCTTGAGCCGACCGCCGGCTCGGTGACGTTCGACGGAATCGACGTACTTGCGCTTCGCGGTAAGGCGCTTCAGGGGTTCAGACGGGACGTACAGTTCATCTTCCAGGATCCGTACGCATCGCTGAATCCGCGTATGACCATCGGCGAGATCGTCTCCGAGCCACTCGTCATACACAAGATCGGTACGCGTCTGGAGCGCCGCAAGCGCATACAAGACCTCCTGGAGGTCGTCGGCCTGAATCCCGAGCACATCAATCGGTACCCGCATGAGTTCTCGGGTGGGCAGCGCCAGCGCATCGGTATCGCCCGCGCCCTCGCACTCAATCCTAGGTTGATCATCTGCGACGAGCCGGTCTCCGCTCTCGATGTCTCGATCCAGGCGCAGGTCATCAATCTGCTGGACGATCTTCAGGATCGGTTCGGTCTCACGTATCTATTCATAGCTCACGATCTTTCGGTTGTGCGGCACATATCGGATCGCGTGGCCGTTATGTACCTCGGTAAGATCGTGGAGATCGGCGACTGGATGGGCCTGTACGAAGAGCCGCATCATCCCTACACGCAGTCGCTCCTTTCGGCGGTTCCGGTTCCCGATCCCGACAAGCAGCGTCTCCGGCAGCGGATCATCCTTCAAGGTGATGTGCCCAACCCGATCGATCCTCCTGCCGGGTGTCGCTTTCATACGCGGTGTCCGATCGCACAGTCGATCTGTGCGACCGACGAGCCCGAGTTGCGTGAAGTCGCCGATGGTCATCAGGCGGCGTGCCACTTCGCCAGGCCGTTCCCGATACCCGAAAGCATCGCGGCGATGAGCGTGAGTGCGGAGAGAGAAGCGGTCTAGGCAGCTTTGAATCGTCTTGCTATACTCTCGTTCGCTGCCCGCAAGGCAGTTGCTCTGTCCGAGTGGCGGAATGGCAGACGCGCTAGGTTGAGGGCCTAGTGCCCGCAAGGGCGTGCGAGTTCAACTCTCGCCTCGGACACCAGAAGTGATCAGGGCCTCTTCCCAGAACGGGGAGGGGCCCTGTTGCATAGCCCATCGTCCGGTACTCGTTTGGGCGGCTCATTCTCGCTCACGAGTCGAGCCGTGCGCTACGATGGTTTCACGGACCAAAGCATGAGAGAACGGCGGGGGCCGATGCGCACGCAACAGCGACTCACTGAGGCATACGAGCGGGCACGGGTCGTACCGTTCACGAACGATTCACGGTTCGTGTTCATCAGTGACTGTCATCGAGGCACCGGCAGTCTCGCCGACGAGTTCACTCGTAACGAGAACTCTTACGTGCATGCGCTCGACTACTACTACACCAACGGGTTCACGTATGTGGAGGTCGGGGATGGCGACGAGCTGTGGGAACACTCTCATTTCCGGCATATCAAGGATGCGCACTACAACGCGTTCGATGCGGTGAAGCGGTTCCACTATGACGATCGGTTCATCCTGATCTGGGGCAACCACAACAACTTCCTGCGTGACCCGGAGTACGTGAAAGAGAACCTGCACGTCTATCGGGATGAGTACACCGGCACGACACACCCCTTTCTGCCGGGTATCGATCCGTGTGAGTCGGTCGTGTTCATCCACGAGACCACGGGGCAGGAGATCGTTGTGCTGCACGGGCATCAAGGTGACTTTGCCAATGACCAGGCGTGGTGGCCGACGATGCTCGCGGTGCGGTACTTCTGGCGCCATGTTCACGGCATCGGTGTCCGCAACCCTGTAAGCCCGGTTCGAAACGCCTATAAGCGTCACAAGATCGAGCGCCACTTCACAAAGTGGATCGAGCGGCATAAGAGGGCGCTCATCTGCGGACACACGCACCGATTCAAGTATCCGCGCAACGGTGAGCAGCCGTACTTCAACGCTGGAGCGTGCGTATACCCGACGAAGATCACAGCCGTAGAGGTATGCGATGGAACCATCGCGCTCGTGCGTTGGTGTATCGTCGCTGATGGAGAGGGCTCCCTGCGGGTGGCGAAAGACGTCCTCTGGGGTCCCGATCCTATCGAGAAGTTCGACATGAGGCAGGACCTATGATCCAGTGTGTCCCGATAGTAGTGGGTACCGGTGCAGCGGTCGGTTGTACGCGGTGTGCACCGATGCCAGAAGCAAAATATCTGTCCGTGGCTGAGATCGCAGTCTCACTGAAGGGTGCGTGTGGAGCGGACGGTGTGGTGCTCACGGGCCCCGAACCGTTCTCGCATCCCGAACTGCCTGCGGTGATCGCTGCATGTCGAGAGGCGGGCTTCACGCGCATTGCTCTGGAGACCGATGGCGGTGCGCTCGCGGTCCACGGCAACGCCTCCGGGGTGCTGCGCGCGGGAGTCCGTCACCTGTGGGTTCGGGTTCTTGGCGCAGACGACATCGTGCACGACGAGCGAGTCGCTCGTCCGGGTAGAGGCGCTGCCGCACGGGCCGGGGTCGCCGCGTACAGTGCTGCTGCCCGGGAGGATGGGCGTACGGTCTGTGTGACCGCTATCGTCCCCGTCTGTCGACACACGCTTCCAGAGCTCCCGGCTATCGTTGTGTCGTGTGCCGTACGGGGATTCGACGCCGTGCGATTGGTGTCGACCGGTCCATTACCGGAGGTGGCAGGTGTCCTCATCGCCGCTGCGTGTGACACCGGTATGGTCAACCGTATCTGGGTCTGTACGGATGGCTTGCTTCCGCTTCTTTCTTCGCACTATCTTCACGGGGTCGCTGATGGCACCGCTGATAGTGCTGCTGACGGAGGTGAGGTGCAGTGACCGCGCCTCTGAAAGTCGCGATGCTCGCGCTCAACTCACCGGGCTATCAGTCGCTCGCACTCGGGTACCTTCGCGCGTACGCGCAGGCTGACGATCGCCTGAAGGGGCGCGTGGGTTTTCAGACGCTCGACCTGACCATCGACGATGACGCCTGGTGGGTCGCCTATCGTGTGATCGGCCTGGAGCCCGATGTGTTGGCCGTATCGGTCTTCTGCTGGGGCGCGCGGGCGACCTACGATGTCTGCCGGATCGTGAAGCAAGCGCTTCCGGATGTCCGCATAGTCCTCGGCGGTCCGGAGGTCGGGCCAATCGCAGCCGATGTGCTGCTCGCGCATCCCGAGGTAGATGCGGTCGTGCGCGGAGAGGGCGAGGCTGCTTTCGCTGACGTGCTCGACCTTGCACGCCGCGGGAAGCCCTTCTCCCGCGCTGACGGCGTCACAGCGCGGGACGCATCGGGTGCTCCGCTGGCTGCCCCAGACCGGCCACTGATCGCTGACCTCGACTCCATCCCGTCGCCATATCTTACTGGCGTGCTCGAGCCGCGGGAGGGAAGCGCGTATATCGAAACGTTTCGTGGCTGTCCTCACGAGTGTGCCTACTGTTTCGAAGGCAAGGGATATGGTCGCATCCGCTCATTCGGGCGCGAGCGCGTGGAGGCCGAGATCGCATACCTCGCAGGTGAGTGTGGAGTACGGCAGTTCTCCTTCATCGACGCCGTGTTCAACCTGACCCCCGGGCGTCTCGAATGGCTCACCGGCGTGTTGGCGCCCTACGCGGCCCGGGGACTCACGCTGCACACGATCGAGGTCGATATCGAGCGTATCGATGACGATGCCGCCGCACTGCTCCGACGCGCCGGGGTGCTCTCGGTCGAGACGGGACCGCAGAGCGTGGGGAAGGTGGCGCTCGCGACATGCCGCCGCAAGTTCGACTCGGAGCGTTTCGCTGCAGGTGTCGCAGCCCTCAAGGGCCAGGGCATCCTCGTAGAGACCGATCTCATCGCCGGTCTTCCCGGAGATACCGCCGAGGATTTCCTGGGTGGTGTGGCGTACTGCCTCTCGCTCGATCCCGGCAAGATCCAGACGTCCACCCTTCACGTGTTGCCGGGTACCAGACTGTACGTCGAGGCCGATGAGTTAGGTCTGCGCTTCGACTCCGAGCCACCGCACGAGATAGTGGCCACCGGCGATATCGGGTTTGCGGATCTGCGTCGGCTCGAAGCACGGTCGATCTACATCGCACGTCTACATGCCGCCCGTATCGAAGGCGAGTGATATGAGCGAGGTCTCGCGGCGCGCCGAATCGATCCGTCCGTTCATCGTCATGGATGTCGTGGCGCGTTCCCGCGAGCTCGAGGCACAAGGCCGGGATATCGTGCATCTGGAGATCGGCGATCCCGACTTCGCGACGCCCGAGGTCATCGTGAAGGCTGCCGAAGCCGCGATGGACGCGGGGGAGACGGGCTACACGCCAGCCCTCGGCTTACCCGGCCTCCGGGACGCTGTCGCGTTTCGGGCACACGAGGACTACGGCGTCATGGTAGACCCCGCTACGGTCATCGTCACCCAGGGCACATCTCCGGCGATGCTGTTGCTCTTCGGTTCGGTACTGGATCCCGGTGACGAGGTCATCATGCCTGACCCGTGTTACCCGGCATATCCCAACTACGTGAACTTCCTTGGCGGTGTTCCCGTATCTGTTCGCGTACGTGCCGAGGACGGGTTCCGCTACCGCATCGACGCTGTGGAGCAGGCTATCACACCGCGCACGAAGGTGATCATGGTGAACTCGCCCTCCAATCCCACCGGCGGGATACTTGAACCGGAGGACCTTGAGGGGCTTGCGCAGCTGGCGGAGCGGTACGGCGTCTGGCTTGCGAGTGATGAGATCTACCACGGTCTGCAGTTCGAGGGCCGGTCGCACAGTGTGCTCGAGTACACGGACCGGGCGTTCGTGCTCAACGGGCTCTCCAAGGCCTATGCGATGACCGGATGGCGACTCGGTTATCTCATCGCTCCACAGCAGTTCGTCCGCCCTGCCGAGAAGATCCAGCAGAACTTCTTCCTGTCTGCGAGCAACTTCATACAGGTAGCCGGGACCACGGCGTTGCTGTATGCGCAGGGTGACGTAGCGCGGATGCGAGGCGTCTATGATGAGCGAAGACGATTTCTGGTACCGGCGCTCCGGTCGGTGGGCCTGACTATCGAGACCGAACCGCTCGGCGCGTTTTATGTGTTCGCCGACGCTCGACACTGGGACGTCGACTCCGTTCGTCTTGCATCGCGGCTACTGGAAGAGGCGGGCGTCGCGGTCGCTCCCGGTAGGGATTTCGGGTCGGGTGGCGAAGGGTTTCTACGTATGAGCTATGCGACATCGATGGAGCGGCTTGAGGCCGGTGTCGCCCGGCTCGGCGACTGGGCTGCATCGCAGTGACTGCTTGCGTTAGCCGGACACTGTTGATGAAAGGGCGATGTACCGTTCACCGATGTGGTCTGTGGCAGTCGTTACTATGTGCCGATGAAACACCCATGATGGTATGACGCTTGCGCCAGTGCGCAGGGACCGATCCACGAGGATACGGGGACAGCGTGAGCATAGAGCTCTGGAGCAAGGCAGATATCCACATCCACTCGACCCATAGTGACGGTATCGCCACTATTCCAGAGATCATGGAGTATGCAGCCACTCAGACAGACCTCAAAGTCATCGCCATCACCGATCACAACACCATCGAAGGTGCGCTCTTCGCCAAGGAGCTTGAGGACGTCTACGGCATCGAGATAGTGATCGGTGAGGAGATGTCTACCACAGAGGGGCACGTGCTCGGACTATTCCTCACTGAGGAGATACCCGCGGCCCTGACGCCTACCGAGACCGTTCGTCGCATCACGGAGCAGGGTGGAATCGCGATCATCCCGCACCCGTTCTCTGCACGTGGTGTGTTCGGTCCGTTCGGTCGTAGTAAGCTCGCAGACGCGGCGCGCGATCTCGCGTTCCATGCGCTCGAGGTCTACAACTCGGTCCCGTACCTCATCTGGGCTAATCGCCTTGCTGCCAAGATGTTCACCGGCGGACTCGGGGTCGCCGCGGTCGGCGGCTCGGATGCGCACGTATTGTGCGGTGTCGGGAAGGGCTATACGGTCTTTCGTGGCACGACCGCCGACGATCTCAGGAAGAGTATCGATGCGCTCGAAACCCGCGCAGAGGCGGATCGTGGAGGTCTTGCGCTTGCGTTCCGCTACATGCGGAGTATCCCGAAGATCAGACGTCGGCAGGCGTTCAACCGGGCTCGCTGTAAGATATCCCGGCGCAGCATGAACTCAGGGCGCGTCTGACCCTGTCAGGGCGGAGTCGCCAAGTACCGAGGAGGCGGCCGATCGCACTGCATGTGCGATCGCGTCATCATCCCCCCACGCACCGAGTGTCACGAGAGTGACCGACTTTGGAACGCGTGCGTAGGTCGTTGCTCGCTCAAGGTCGAGTAGTGTGTCGAGGGTGGGGAGGACGGTGGTGGCCGGCGCACAGACGATGCGCTGGCAGCCGAGCATCGCCAGGTGGCGGACGGTCTCGGTCACATCGGGTGTTTGCCACTGGAGCCATGCGATCCGTATGTTGTCGCATGGCAGTCCAGCTTCGGTCAGGCGCATTCGGACGCGCTGGATGAAGTAGTTCTCGGTCCGACCGGCATCCGGGTAGCGGTGTTCCCACGCATTTGGCGATCCCGGGCACACGAG
>JAVERH010000078.1:0-10138 GCA_034007245.1 Coriobacteriia bacterium
TTGGTCGTGGGCAGGCACACGGTGAGTTCTACGCTGCGATGCGCGGAGGGGCGCATCCCACTACCATCCAGGTCCCGCGTGCGTCGTTCATCGATGTCTTCACGAAGTACGCAGCGGCTGGTGAGCCGCTGCTGTATCTTGCATTCTCCTCTGCGCTCTCGGGGACGTTCGATCTCGCATGGCTCGCTCGCCAGGAAGTGCTTGAGCAGTATCCGGATGCGGAGATCCGGCTTGTGGACACCAGAGCAGCTGCGGTCGCCGAGGGGTTGCTCGTCTACGAAGCAGCCCGACGTTGGCGTGACGGCATGTCGATGGCGGAGCTTGAGTCGTGGGTGGTCAACGAGCGACCGCGCCTGAACGGGTGGTTCATCGTCGATGACCTTGAAACGCTGCGGCGCGGTGGCCGGTTGAACGGTGCGGTCGCTGCAGCGGGCACGCTGCTCGACGTCAAGCCGTTGCTGCATATCACCGATGGCGGGCGGCTCGAGCTCAAGCGTTCGATCCGCGGGCGGAACAAGTCTATGCGGGCGCTGGCCGGGCTCGTTGCCGAGCGTGCGGTCGACCCCGCATCGCAGACGATCGCGATCGCGCACGGGGACGCTGCCGAGGATGCGGAACTCCTGAAGTCACTCATCGCGGATCGGGTCGAGGTCGCCGAGATCATCACCATGCAGACAGGTCCGGTGATCGGTGCGCACACAGGTCCCGGTATGCTCGCGGTGGTCTTCTGGGGGGAGGCCTGATCACAGTGCGTCAAAAGAGATGGGCCATCGCTGAGCGGCTCTCGCTCCCGGTGGTCTACGCCGAGCTGAAGGCGCATGCCTTCGGTTCGGCTGTCAGCGTTTCGGAGACGCGGATCGCGTACGGTCCCGATCCCGCGCAGCATGTTCTCCTGGTAAGTCCTGAAAAGCGGCGCGCAGGCGATCCTCTCGTCTACTTCATCCACGGCGGGAGCTGGCGATATGGCTCCCCGCTGATGTTTCGTGCCGTAGGACGGTTTTTTGCATCTCATGGTTACATAGCCGCTCTCGGTGGCTATCGGCTGGTGCCCGGGGCACGGTTTCCATCGCAGCTGTACGACGCGATCGACGGACTCGCGGCCACATTGGAGTGGCGTACTTCGGCGGGGTACGCGGATGGGCCGCTCGTGATCGCGGGGCAGTCGGCGGGTGCACAGCTGGCTGCGCTCACCGCGTTCGACGATCGTACCCGGGAGAGCCGAGGTCTCGGCGGGCTGTCCATCGCCGGTATGCTCGCGGTGAGCGGTGTGCTCGACCTTGACATGCTGTGTCCGGATCGCACGGCGTGCTCGATAGTGAATGACCTCATGGGCGGCTCTGAGGGCTGGGAGAAAGCCGACCCGGCACGTTTCGTTCATGGTGCAGCTCAGACACCGATCTTGTGTCTTCACGGATCGCGGGACCCACTCGTACCCGTGGAGGTCGCGGCCTCGTTCGTGTTGCGGGCTAACGGAACCGACGGTGACCATGCGGCGTTCGTCGCTGATCCGTCCGGGCACCATTCGGATCTGACACGCGTCTTCTTCGGAGGCACGTCGCTCGGACCGACGTTGCTCGACTGGCTCGAGGATGTGAGCATGAACCACGAACAGCCGGGTTAAGCCCGGCTGTTCGTGGTTGGCGCACTCCGGGTCGTCGTTGCGTCTACCTGACGCGGGGTGTTCCGGTGAGCGCGAACTTGCTGCAGAACATGTCGATGATCTGGTCGAAGGGGAGGCTCATGCCGCGCTCGGCAATATGGTACTGAGCGCGCACGGAGGGCTTGTCGAACTCGACGAGGCGAGAGAGGTCGACCGGGGTGGCTACCAGTACGATGTCGGCACCGGAGGCCTGTACGGTCGCTTCAAGGTCGGCGAGCTGCTCCTCGGAGTAGCCCATCGCCGGAAGGACCTCGGTGAGGTGCGGGAACTTCTCGAGCGTCTTCTTGATGCTGCCGATGGCGAACGGGCGCGGATCGATAAGCTCAGCGGCCCCCGCACGCCTGGCTGCGATGGCGCCGGCGCCGTATGGCATTCCGCCATGAGTGACGGTGGGTCCGTCTTCGATCACGAGCACACGTTTGCCCTTGAGGGCCGACTCGTCCACCTCGATGACCGAGTCCGTCTCGACCACGATCGCGCACGGGTTATGCTCGAGTGCCGACGCACGCACCGCTGCCACATCGGCAGGATCCGCACTGTCCACCTTGTTGATGACGAGCACGGTCGCTCTCAGGAAGTTCGCCTCACCGGGGTGATAGAGGCGCTCGTGGCCTGCGCGGTGCGGATCGAGTGCGACGATCTCGAGGTCGGTGTGGTAGAAGGGCAGGTCGTTGTTGCCGCCGTCCCATACGATGACGTCCGCTTCTTTTTCGGCCTCACGTAGGATGCGTTCGTAGTCCACGCCGGCCATGACCACTGCACCTTCCTCGATGAGCGGCTCGTACTCTTCCCGTTCTTCGATGGTGCAGCCGAGCCGGTCGAGGTCTTCGAGCGATGCGTAGCGTTCGACCGCCATGGCGTTGAGGTCCCGGTACGGCATGGGGTGTCGGATGTCGACCGCTTTCACACCGCGCTCACGAAGTTTCTTGAACAGATAGCGGCTGATGCCGCTCTTTCCGACGCCCGTGCGTACGGCACAGACGGAGATCACCGGTTTGGTGGATTTGATCATCGTCGACTCCGCACCCAGGAGGGTGAAGTCCGCGCCAAGCGCGATAACGGCCTGTGCATGATGCATGACGTACTCGTGCGTCACGTCACTGTATGCGAAGACGACCTCGTCGATCTTCTCCTCACGGATGAGGTCCCACAGCGTGCTCTCAGGTACGATCGGAATACCTTCCGGGTAGCGCGATCCGGCGAGTTCTGCGGGGAAGGTACGAGAGTCTATGCCGGGTATCTGCGTAGCGGTGAACGCCACCACCCGCACAGACTCGTCATCGCGATAACGGACGAGGAAGTCGTGGAAGTCGCGTCCGGCGGCTCCCATGATCACGATGCGTCTTTCAGACATATCGGCTCCAATCATGTAGGGCTGCGGTCTGACGACCGCTCGACCGCAGCCGGCAGTCCATGTGTTGTCGCAAGCGTAGCTCATGCGGGACGGCCGGTCACGAAACGCGTATGATAATGAGGACTGTGCTTCTCCGAAGCGATGCACGATATGACCTCAGCGGCAAGTAGGAGTTAAGCCCGAGGTTCTTTTTGTCGATAACGTAGACGGAGTACTAGGACAGTGGCAGCGCCATCTGGTTGCGCGGGATATGTGATGGTTTGGGTTCGGTAAAGGGGAGGCTGTGTACGGTGAACAGATTACCTCGATATGAAGACAGCGGTTTTACGGTAGTCGAGTTCGTCATAGCCGCTACGGTTTTGTTCGTGGTCGCCATGGGTGTATTCAGCGCGACCACGTATGTGGTCAACAGTTCAAGGTCATCATCGATGAAGGTCGCAGCGCTGAATCTTGCGAACGAGAAGATCGAATCGATACGGAACCTGCCGTACGACAAAGTCGGTCTGACGGCTGCGGGTGGTCCGGTTGCGATTCCGGGCGTGGTCTCGACGCAAGAGACTATAGACGACTACAACGTGGAGACGGATATTTCGTGGGCTCGTGATGAGGGGACAGGCCGAGCACTCTATAAGATCGTGCAGGTAAGCGTCGATTGGAACAGCGGGATACCTGGGTCGATTTCTGTTGCGTCCAATGTGTTCGGTAAGAGCGACCTTGTGAACACCGGGGACCTATCGGTCACTGTGGTCGATTGGGCTACTGGGGATCCGATCCCCGGCGTGTACGTCACTGCCACGTACGAAGGCGGTACCATTCGGGGCCAGTCTGCTGACAGTGAGGGGGAGGCGTTCTTCGGTTACCTTCCTACCGGGGACTACACCATCGATGTCCAGAAGGCAGGCTACATCTGGGACGAGGCACTTTTGTCTGCGACGACCGTGGCCCCGGATCTGCTCACGAACATCGTCATCGAGATGCAGACGCCTCGTACACTGCGTGTCATAGTCGAGGACTCGGATGGCTCGTCGGTCCCAGGGGCCGACGTCGTCGTATCACGTACCAACATGGATGACCTCATCGGGGTGACGAATGCATCAGGTATGGCGAGTTTCGCTGATCTGGTGGCGGGTCAGTATGGAGTGCATGTGAGTGCTACAGGACGTGCATCGGCCGATGTCATCGTCCCACTGGATGAGACCGCTTCGGAGCCTATGGATGTGACCGTTGTGTTACCTGAGCGTGTCGGGCTCGTGGTCCAGGCAGTCACCGATGGAGGCGCGCCTGTGTCCGGAGCCTCTGTGAGTGTTTTCGGTCCATATCCGTCGATGCACAGTGTCAGTAAGACGACATCTACGAATGGTGAGGTATCGTTTGGCGACATCGTGAACGGTAGATACTGGATCGTAGTCTCGAAGTCCGGATTAGGAAATCAATCGATCGCCGTGGACTACGATGGCCTGAATTCTCCTGTGGTGGTCACCTTGTCGCCGATGGCGCAGGGTTCTATCAAGGTACGCACCATGGAAAATCAGTGGACTAGCCGTCCTGGAGAACGCATCGCTCTTACCGGTCCAGATGGTTATTTCCAAGAGGTCGTAACAGACTCCTGGGGCTACTTCACATTCGAAGATCTCGCTGTTGTGTCAGGTGAGGACTATACGATTGACTATGCGGCCAAGTATCGCGGCAACGGTACGTTTAATAAGTACATGGCCGATCAGTCAGTGACCGTCAGCCCGGGCCAGCAGACCGTTGTCACTCTTGAGTGGAGATAGTGCCATGTCAAGATATGCAGCATCGGGCGATGATGGGTTCACTCTGACAGAGATGATGATCGTGACGGTTCTCATGGGTATCGTGATGAGCGCCGCGTATCTGTTGCTCAATAGCACAACTGGTATGGCGAACCAGCTGGAGGCTCAAACCATCGCACGAGATGAGGGTCGTCTCGTCATGAACAGGCTATCGAATGAGTTACGGCAGGCGTATCAGATATCCGATACCCAGATGGCGTTTGACGAGGCGGCTCCAAGGATATGTACGTTTTTCACCGATGTCGATCGAGACGGTATCCCGGAGAAGGTGCGATACCGGGTCGTGGGTGACAAGATCTATCGGGCAGAGGTCTCTGCAGCGAGCACTCTGCCGCCGTACACGTTCCCCGCGCTCTCTACGGTGTCAGAGCAACCGATCATCGGGGTTGTTGAGAGCTCTTGGGCCGGGAGTCTCTTCTCCTTTTATGATAATGAATATCCGAAGAACAAGCTCGGGGTGGGATCGAATCCACTCACGGAGTCTGAGCTCGCAGAGATTGCTGCTGTCGATATAAGGTTGGTGAACAAGGTAGTGATAGGTAACAAGACAGCTACCTCGGATGTGGGAACCTTTGTCAAGGTTCGAGCGATTCAGAATGAGATCGACTAAGGATGCACTCATGTCGCACAGATATCGTCAAATAAACATGAACACACCGGCGCGGATGCGCGAATTTCTGGAGGATGACAGCGGTCTCGCCATGACGACCGTGATGGCGATCTCGGCCATACTGTTCATTCTGGTGACGACGCTACTGGTGCTTTCAAGCAATCTGGTGCTTGGGACCCAGCGGCAGGCGGCGTCCACGAAGGCTGTTCATATGGCCGATGCGGGTCTCAACGCCTATCTGTATGAGCTACGACGCAATCCCACGTTCTATTTGTCCACACCTTCGCTCGGCCCCACCGTGCTTGATGACGGGGTTTGGACGGTTACCGCTGCAGGCTCAGGTTCGCCGGGTGCCCCTGTCGATCTCACGGCCGTGGGTGCCATACCGGGTCTTGACACCACCCGCACGATCTATGCGCAGGTCCGGTTTCCTACATATGCTGAGTATATGTTCCTAGTTGATGCCGATATCAGTATCGGCACAGAGGCTTTGATCCTCGGTTCCATCAGAGCCAACGGGGATATTGAGAACAAAGGAGCTGTCACCGGTGATGCTCTAGCAGCGGGCGTAGTCGTCGATACAGCGGTGGGTACAGCGAGTGATAGCCTGCCGAGGGGGATTCGCGGGACGGCGAGTGGAGGACAGAGTAACATCAATTTCGATCAGGTCAGTGTCGATATGAACCTCATGAAGGAGACTGCGAAGTCTTCGAGTACATACTATGCCGGCTCGGGGGCCTCAGGGTACGAGGTGGTCATGAGGAGTGATAATACGGTGGCGATCTATAAAGTCACCGGAGGCACCACCTCGGGCAATCTCAGTACTTCGTTGATCGGCACCGTAGCAGTGCCTTCGTCGGGTGTGTTGTACTTTGACGACAAGGTATGGGTTAGGGGTACATACAGCACAAAACTCACAATCGTCAGCGGTTCTGATAGCATCTGGATCAACGGCAACATCGAGCCGAGCGATCTCGGGAGTGTGCATATCTGTGGTCTCATCGCCCAGGATAGCGTGATCGTTCCTTCCTGGTATCCCCTTACTCCGCAGTTCCCTCAGGATGTGGAAGTGGTCGCTGCACTACTTGCCCAGAAGGGAAAGGTAGAAGCTGATATGCAGACGGGTGCTTTTCGTAACAGCATCCGCATCCTCGGTTCGATGGCATATAGCGAGCAAGGTGGCTTCGTTTCGGTCAACACCTGGAGCGGGGCGCAGGTGGCAGGCTTCAGGGAACGCACTTATGAGTATGATGAGCGTCTCGAAGTCGAGCCTCCCCCTTACTATCCACGACTGCGGGATGGGACTCTTAAGGTCTCGACCTGGTTCAGTCAGGGGTGACGCATCGTTGTTCGGTGCGATACTGCTGATGTCGCGAGCCATGACTTCACTCATCACACAGGTGAAGTCTGGAGTTCACCCGAACGCCACCTTGTGCGCACATATTCTTCATACGCTGCGGTGATACTCATGACTGTGAGGCATTGGAAGATGCAAGAATGCATCGAAGATGACACCCAGGAGGTGTGTACCGTGAAGAGTAGAAAGATGATCGCATTGGTGGCGCTCGGCCTGACCGCAGGTCTCGTGCTCGGTAGCGTCGGAGTCTCCTACGCTGCGACCGATACCGAGAGCACGAGCCCGGTCATGGGCGCAGGTATGCGGATGGGCCAGACGATCCGTGATGCGGGAGCCCGTCTTATCGACGTAGTCGCCGATCTCACCGGCCTTTCGGTCGAAGAGGTTCGCGTACAGCGTGCCGAAGGTGAATCGGTCGCCGATATCGCCGAGGCGAACGGCTCCTCTAGCGATGCGGTCGTGAGCACCGCCCTTGAGAGCCGTAAGGCGCTCCTGGACGCGAAAGTCGCCGATGGGACGGTCACGCAGGAGCAGGCCGACCTGGCCTACGACCAGATGACCGAGCGGGTCACCGAGCGCGTGAGCACCGACGAGGCCGGACGCCCGAGCTGGGCTGGCCAGGGTCGCGGCCAGGGTGGCCAGGGTGGACGTGGCGGCCAGGGTGGCCAGGGTGGCGGCATGGGCGCCCGTGATGGGTCCTGCACGGCTACGCAGTAGTCAGAATACACGATCGTGACAGTCACGATCGACGATGTGAGCGAAGGGCGGCCGATATCGGTCGCCCTTCTTCGTGTGTGCGATCCACGGGTAGCGGGTACTCCTGTGATCTCCCTCCGGGTATCATCGATAGAGGGTGTACGGTTGTAGGTGGATCCGCCGAACGGAGACGATGGTTCACCTCAGGATCGCGCCGCGATCGCAATCAGGATCGGTTCTCACTTCGGCGAGCCTGATGCGATGCAAGAGGTTACCGTCGATCTGACAATCCCGGCAAGTCCTTCACTTTTCAAAAAGTGGACGTGGGCGGGGAATGAGTTGCGGAGGAAGTCGGGGGGGGGGCTCGATCCTGCGGTGCGTGAAATGGTGGAAGAGGAGTATCCGCAGGCGACAGGAGTGACTCCGTACGAGGCTCTGTTCGCAGAACGTGAGGCGGGCCGTCTGAGCTGACACAGTAGGTCTTGTCCGCCCGCGCGCGACACTGTTGAGATGTGGCCACAGTTCGTGTGAGAGAGGCGGGCGTGTGGCATGATTGGAGATAAGAACCTACTGAAGGGGAAGGTCGTGCTTGTATGGCCGATGAATCACACTCGATCGCTGTTTTGATCGACTTCGAGAACCTTGCGATCGGGATAGAGCGCCCGTCGGGGAAGACCTCCTCGGGCAGGTCGTCCCGCACTAAGACGAGCACGGACGTCTTCGACATCAAGCTCGTGCTCGAGCGCCTGGTGGAGAAAGGCAAAGTCATCGTCAAGCGCGCGTATGCTGACTGGGGTCGATTCAGCCAGTACCGCGAGGTCATGCACGACTCGGGAATCCAGATGATGGAGATACCCGAGCGCGGTAAGACCGGCAAGAACCACGCCGACATCCAGCTTTGTGTCGATGCCATGGACCTGTGCTATTCCAAGGATCATGTGGACACGTTCGTCATCGTTTCGGGCGACTCCGACTTCACGCCGCTTGTCGCCAAGCTCAAGGAGAACGGGAAGTCCGTGATCGGCCTCGGCATCAAGGACTCCACGAGCGATCTGCTCGCGTCGAGCTGCGACGAGTTCATCTACTACGACGACATCGTCACAGGCCCGGTCAAGCCGCCGGTTCTCATGTCGGACATCCCCCGTGCCAAGCGTCCTGCGATGAATCTTATGATCGATGCGGTCCAGGCGCTCCAGCGGGAGAACAAAGACGTCATGCTCGCCTCGATGGTGAAGGACACGATGCGGCGCAAGCAGCCGCAGTTCTCGGAGTCGAGTTACGGCTACCGGGCGTTCTCAGACCTACTGCAGGATGCCGAGCGTATGGGCATCATCACGCTCCGGGCCGACCAGCGCTCCGGGACCTGGGTCGTTTCGGGGTTCGCAGAGAAGCGATGACGATACTCTCCGGCTCCAGCGCATATCCGCTGTTCTCGCGCTGTCCTGCGATGCGCGAGCAGTTGCCGCACGTGCCGCTCGGGGTGTTCCCCACACCGGTCGAGCGCTACGACGATCTTGCTCGTGAGTTCGGCATCGGCGAATTGTGGGTCAAGCGGGATGATCTCTCGGGCAAGGTCTACGGCGGCAACAAGGTGCGTAAGCTCGAGGTGCTCCTTGCCGACGCGTTGCGCGCGGGAGCGTTGGAGCTGGTCACCTTTGGTGCCGCAGGTTCCAATCATGCGCTCGCGACCGCAGCTTACGGGCAGCGGCTCGGCTTCAGGGTCGACCTCTTCCTCACGCCGCAGCCGATCACGGAGCACGTGCGGCGGAACCTATTGCTGGACCATACGTTCGGTGCGTTCATGCACCACTCCCTGGACGCTGCGTCTGCGAGGCGCGACGCGGCCGAGCATGTGGAGCTGCGTACGAAGGAGACGGGCGTCGCCCCGTACATGATCCCACTCGGTGGCACGAATCCACTCGCGGTCACAGGGATGTTGGATGCCGGGCTCGAGTTGGCGATGCAGGCGTTCCAGGGTGAGTTGTCGGAGCCTGATGTCGTGTACGTCGCAGCGGGGTCGCTCGGCACCGCTGCAGGCATCGCCATAGGGCTTGCGGTGGGGGAGAGTGCCGCCGAGGTGCGAGCGGTGCGAGTGACGAGTGCCGAGATAGCTTCGCAGGGGAAGCTCGACGCGCTCATCGAGGAGGCGCTCGACCTTGCCTGTGCGATGGATACCTCGTGTGTAGGCATCTCTGACATCGTGCCGTCGGCGAGGCTTGTCGAGGGCTTCTACGGGGATGGGTACGGCACTCCGATGCCGGAGGTCGAAGCTGCTGTCGTACGCGCTCGTGCTGCGGGCCTGGTGCTTGACGGCACGTACACCGGACGCGCGTTCGCGGCACTCATCGCTGCAGCGGCGACCGGTGCGCTCGCAGACAAGTGCGTGGTCTTATGGGATACGTTCGATTCGCACGACTTCACCGAGCGCCTCGCCGGGGTCGATCCGGGGGCGCTGCCGGGGCCGTTCGCGCACTACTTCGGCGGGGCGCAGGATCCAGACGTCTCTGCGCTCCGTTAGCAGGCGGCAGAATGCGTATCGCGATCTTCACGGATACCTACCTCCCGGAAGTCAACGGGGTCGTCACCAGCATCGACTCACATGTCCGGCTGCTCGGGGTGCGCGGGCATCAACTCCTGATCGTCTGCC